>NZ_JBVIMH010000001.1:415415-527180 GCF_055579945.1 Kitasatospora sp. NPDC032150
TCTCCCTTTTACAACCCTCCCCCCTCGCGCCACATCCCCACCCCGGACACCCCCCCCCCCCCCCCCCCCCCACGTCCGCGGATTGTCACGGTCCGACTTCCACGGCCCGGCTGTCACAGGCACCCGCGATGATGAGGGACAGACCACGGCGAACGGACGGAAGGACACACCCCAGATGAGCTGGTGGAAGGAGCCACTGGTCGGCTTCGACCTGGAGACCACGGGCACCGACCCGGCGCACTCGCGGATCGTCACCGCCGCCCTGGTGGAGACCCTCGGCGGCCGGGCCGAGAGATCGTTCGGCTGGCTGGTGAACCCCGGGGTGCCGATCCCGGCGGAGGCCGCCGCGATCCACGGCATCAGCGACGAGCACGTCCGCACGCAGGGCCGCCCGGCGGCCGAGGCCGTCGAGGAGATAGCCACCGCCCTGTGTGACCGGCTGGCGCTCGGGCAGCCCGTGGTCGCCTTCAACGCGCCCTTCGACCTCTCGCTGCTCGATGCCGAGCTGCGCCGCCACGGCCGACGCTCCCTCGGCGACCGCCTCGGTGGCAGCGTGGGCCCGGTGGTGGACGCCCTGGTGATCGACCGCTCGGTGGACCGCTACCGCAAGGGCTCCCGCACCCTCCAGCACGTCTGCGAGGTGTACGGGGTCGAGCTGGCCGACGCCCATGAGGCGGGCAGCGACGCACTGGCCGCCGTCCGGGTCGCCGTCGCCCTCGGTGAGCGCTATCCGTCCCAGGTGGGCGATCTGACGGTTAAACAGCTGCACGCACGTCAGATCGACTGGCACCGCGCCTGGGCCGAGGGCCTCCAGGCCTGGTTGCGCAAGGGCAAGGACGCCGAGGCCGTCATCGATCCGCGGTGGCCGCTGCGCTGAGACGTGGGCGGCACCCCCGGGAGAGCGGTGGGGTGCCGGTGGGCGGAGTGCGCGTGCCCCGGCGGTTCAGGCGGCGGGGAAGTCGAAGGTGTAGCCGTGGGCGGTGAGCCAGGGGAGGAGTTGGCGCAGCGCCGCGACGGTCTGGCTGCGGTCGCCGCCGCCGTCGTGCATGAGCACCACCCCGCCGGGCCTCAGGCCGTGCTGTACGGCGGCGACGATCGAGGCGACCCCGGGACGGGACCAGTCGCGGGTGTCGACCGACCAGCCGAGCGGGCGCATCCCGTGCTGAACGGCGATCAGCCGGTTCTCGGCGCTGAAGTCCCCACCGGGCGCGCGGAACCAGGCGACCTCGGTGCCCGGCCCGCCCGCCCCGGCGATCATCTCCTTCGCCGCCGCGATCTCGTACACCTGCCGTTCGTGCGACAGCGTGTGCATCGGCTGCGGGTGGTGGACGGTGTGGTCGCAGAGGCGGTGCCCCTCGGCCAGGATGCGTTTCACGGCGGCCGGCCGGGCGGACGCCTGCGGGCCGATCTGGCAGAACGCGGCGTGCGCGCCGTACTGCGCGAGCAGGTCGAGGATCTGTGCGGTGTACTGGCTCGGGCCGTCGTCGAAGGTGAGCGCGACGGTACGGCCGGCGGAGGCGGCACGGTACACGATCGAGGTCGTACCGCCCGGGGTAGGGGCGGCCGGTGGTGGCGCGGATGCGGTGCTGCCGGGCGGGTCCGGAGTCGGGGTCTGGATCGGGGCGGGTGCCGCGGACGTCCTGCCCCCGGCGGACGGAGCGGCGCTCGTAGTGGCTGGGGACGCGGCGGGTGGGGCTGCGGCGGATGAGGACGTGGCGGACGGGGTGGCGGAGCCGGACGCGCCGGGCGCCACCGGTCCGGCGGCGTGGGGGTCGGTGGGGCCGCAGCCCGCCAGCAGGGCGGGCGCGAGCAGCACGGCCAGGCCGTACCCGAGGGCGTGGGCGATAGGTGACCGAGGGCTGGGTATCCGCATGGCGACGGCTCCTGACGTCGTACCGGCTGCCCCGGGGGAGTGCGGGCAGCAACCGGTACGACGTGCGCCGTCGGGGTGCGGTTCCTCGAGGTGCGTACGGAGACGACCCTTGGGGCGGGAGGGAAGGGAGCGGCTGGTGGGGGATCAGAAGGCGTACCAGCGCACCGCGGTGGCGCCGTCCCGGAGCGAGGCGACCCGGCGGCGGAACTCGCCGAGGGCAGCCTGGTTGCCCGGGACCTGCTGCGCGACCCAGGAGGCGCTGGCGGTCTCCCGGGCGCCGCGCAGTACGGCGAAGCCGGGCCAGTCGCGCACGTCCCAGCCGTAGGCGGTGGTGAAGGCGAGGTAGTCCTCGGCGGGGACGCCGTAGCGGTCGTGGCTGAGGGAGAGCACCACCAGGTCGTGCTCGCGCAGGTCGTGGGAGACGTTCTCCAGGTCGAGCAGGACCGGCCCGTCGGCGGTCAGCTGGACGTTGCGCGGCAGGGCGTCGCCATGGATCACGCCGGGCGGCAGCTGCGGGGTGAGCTCGGCGATCGCGGTGGCGAAGTCGGCTTTGCGCTCGCGCAGGAAGGCGGCGTCCGCCGGGTCGATATGGCCGTCCGCGCTCGCCAGCCAGCGGTCCACGGGTGCGAGCAGATCGCGGCGGCCGAGCTCGAACGGCGGGTCGGGCAGCCGGTGCAGGGCGCGCAGCAGCGGGGCGAGGTCGGCGGGTGCCGCGGCCTTGGCGGCGGGGTCGAGCCGGTGCCAGAAGGTGACGGGGTGTCCGTCGGCGACCAGCGGCTCGGGCAGGTAGGGGCGGACCACCGGCACGTCCTGCTGGCCGAGCCAGTCGGCCACGGCCAGTTCGCGGCCGGCGCGCTCGGTCAGTTCGGGGCCGCGCCCGACCTTGGCCACCACGGCGGGGTCGCCCAGATCGAAGACGGCGTTCTCGCCGAGGGCCAGCAGCCGGGCGTCCACCGGGTCGGGCAGCCCGGCGGCGGCGCAGGCGGTGGTGAGCAGGGCCCGGGCGTGCGGTCCGTCGAAGGCGGTCATGGAGTGAATCATGGCGCATGGGGGTCCGGGGCCGGTCTCGGGGTTCCCCGGACCCGGGTCAGGGGCGGGAACGACGGCCGGAACCGGGGGGACCCGGGGTTCTCCCTACTCCTCAGGGACAGGTTCTCCTTCTTGTGGGTAGGGGATGGATCCACCCTGAGGGGGAGGGATCTCCACCCCGAGCACGAGGCGTCGGGGTTGGTCAAGAGGCCACGATGGACCGGGGCCGGATTCCGGTTCCCAGGGGGCACGATCCAGCGGGGGCCACTTGCCGGTCGGCAAGTAAGCGTTCCGTAGGATGCACTTACTCACTTACTTGCCGACCGGCTAGAGCCCTGCTCTGCCCCGGTCCAGCCGTCGCCCGATGTCCCGTCCCCCGAGGGCTGCGGTGAACCATGCCCAGGAGGCGCTACGAGCATGTTCCACCGAATAGGACAATTCGTCGTCAGGCGGGCGTGGTGGGTGATCGCCGTCTGGCTCGTCGGCGCGATCGCGCTCATGGTGACCGCACCGACGGTCGCGGCGCAGAACGACGAGAGCGCCTTCCTGCCCAAGCACTACGAGTCCATCCAGGCCGCCCAGCTGCAGGCGAAGGCCTTCCCGGCCAACTTCTCGCCCGGCGCCCTGCTGCTGTTCGAGCGCGCCGACGGCGGAAAGCTGGATGCGGCCGACCAGACCACGATGAAGAAGGTGGTCCAGGGTCTGACCGACGAGCACATCAAGAACGTCGACCAGATCCTCCCGGTAGGCCCGCAGGGCACGTCCAAGGACGGCAAGTACGCGCTGTCCATGGTCGCGATCAACAAGGCCACGCAGGGGCAGGACTACCTCGACGTCGCCAAGGACCTGCGCACGGACGGCGGCAAGCTTGCGGACGGTTCGGGGCTGAAGTTCCGGGTCGGTGGCCCGGCGGCGTCCGCGCTCGACATGCAGGACTCCTCGGGGCTCGCCAACGCCCTGATCGGGATGGGCTCCTTCGTGCTGATCCTGGTGATCCTCGCGATCATCTTCCGCAGCGTCCTGATCGCGCTGGCGCCGCTGCTGCTGATCATGCTGGTGATCTCGCCGACCGCCAACGGCCTGATCAGCTACGCCACCAAGTTCTTCGGCCTGAAGGCCGACAACACCATGTCGGCGATGCTGCTCGTGGTGCTGCTCGGTGTCGGTACCGACTACTTCCTCTTCCTCATGTTCCGCTACCGCGAGCGGCTGCGGGCCGGTGAGGACCGCAAGACGGCCGTGGCCAACGCGGTCGGCCGGGTCGGCGAGGCGATCACCTCCGCCGCCGGTGCCGTCGCCGCCGCCTTCGCGGTGCTGGTGCTCTCCAGCCTCGGCATGTTCAAGTCGATCGGCCCGGCGCTCGCCATCGCCGTCATCACCACTGCCATCGCCTCGGTCACCCTGGTGCCCGCAGTGCTCTCGGTGCTTCCCGCCAAGGCCCTGTTCTGGCCCGGCAAGAAGTGGATGGAGGAGCGCGAGGGTGCCCGCTTCGCCGCTCTGGGCCGGATGGTGCAGCGCCGTCCCGCCATGGTCGCCATGGCCTCCGGTGGTGTGCTGATCGCGCTCACCGTGGCCGCGCTCGGTTACAAGGGCACCTTCGACCTGAGCGGCGGCTCGATGCCGAAGAGCAAGGAGTCCATGGTCGTCCAGACCAAGATGATGGACGCCTTCTCGGCGGGTGCGGCCGACCCGAGCCACGTCCTCGTGACCAGCGCCACCGACGGCGCCAAGCTCGACCAGGGGGCGCTGAAGACCTATGCGGGCAAGCTCGCCGAGGTCCCGGGCGTCGCCCAGGTGCTGCCCGAGCCGCAGCTCAGCAAGGACGGCGCCACGGCGGACTTCACCGTCATGCTCAAGGACGACCCCGCCAGCAACGCGGCTCTCGACACCGTGACCAAGCTCCGGAACACCGCCCACGCGGACGCCCCGGACGGGACCAGGGCCCTTGTCGCCGGTAGCACCTCGGTGAACAAGGACATCAACACGGCGATGGCGCACGACTACAAGCTGGTCTTCCCGCTCGCCGGCCTGCTGATCATGGTCATCCTCGGCCTGCTGTTGCGCAGCGTGGTGGCCCCCTGGTACCTGATGGCCTCGGTGGGTCTCGGCTTCGGCGCCACGCTCGGTGCCACCAGCCTGATCTTCCAGCACGTGGTCCACCAGCCGGGCCTGATGTTCATGCTGCCGATCTTCATCTACCTGTTCGTGGTGGCGATCGGCACCGACTACAACATCCTGATGGTCGCCCGACTGCGCGAGGAGGCCGCAGAGGGGCGCTCGCCGCGTGAGGCGGCGGCCGAGGCGATCCGCCACGGCGGTCCGACCGTCGGTGCGGCAGGCTTCATCCTGGCCGCTTCCTTCGCCACCTTCATGCTGGCCGGCAACGTCCTGTTCAGTGAGATCGGCTTCTCGATCGCCTTCGGCATCCTCGTCGCGGCCTTCGTGATGGCACTCTTCTTCACCCCGTCGGTGACCGCGCTGCTCGGCCGAGTCGCCTGGTGGCCCGGCCACGGTGCGATGCCCGGACGCGGTGCCCAGGCCCCGCTGGCCGGCGTCCCGTACGAGGACGACCGGGAGCCCGCCGGTCATCACTGAGGGTGAGTGGCAGCCGGTAGGAGGTTGCCCGGAGTGAAGGGCAGGGGGGCATGCGGTGAACTGGCCGCGTGCCCCCTTATCCGTGCAGGTAAACCCGGTGCGCCGACACTGTGGCGAGGGAAACTTCTCCGATCATTTGACGGCCCACCGTGCTACAGTCGAGGCAGTTGCAGTTTTGGTTCCCATGAACGTTTGTGTGCGCCTGCTGGTACCAACCAACAGGCGCATTTGTTTTGTCCGGTGTTTTGTCTCCGGATGGGGATCGCGGCGACCCGGGGCTCGCGAGGTGCGTGTCCCGATTCCCCAAAGAAGGAGACGGTCATGGCTACCGGCACCGTGAAGTGGTTCAACAGCGAGAAGGGCTTCGGCTTCATCGAGCAGGCCGAGGGTGGCCCGGACGTGTTCGCCCACTACTCGAACATCGTTGCCCAGGGCTTCCGTGAGCTGGTCGAGGGTCAGCACGTCGAGTTCGACGTGACCCAGGGCCAGAAGGGCCCGCAGGCCGAGAACATCCGCGTCATCGGCTGACTTCGGCACTCGCCGACAGTCTGAGTCGCGAAGCGAGGGCCCGCGCCGCAAGGTGCGGGCCCTCGCCCATGCCGCCGAACGGCCGGGGCGGCGCACCTCCACACCCTGACGGCCGACCCACCCCCCCAGCCTCCGGCCGGGGGCGACGACCCATGGCCTGCCGCCACGGGATCCGCGATCCTCTGCGATCATCACGCGGTACCCGCGGCCATCGGCCGAACAGGACTGGAGAGCCCATGACCACCCCTGCCCGCCCGCCGCGCAACCGTGCTACGGACCGCCAGCGCACCACCGACCGCACCCGCGGCACCGAACGCTCCGGTGCGGACCGCACCCGATCGGCCGGCCGCGGGTCGTCCGGGCCGCGCCGGGCCCCGCGGGCCCGTACCACCGCGCCGCAGGCGGCCGAGGACTTCACCGTCATCGAGGGCACCCCGGCCCGCCCGGCCGCCGAGAGCTTCGCCGAGCTGGACATGCCGAAGGCACTGGTGTCCGCGCTCACCAAGGAGGGCGTCACCGAGCCCTTCCCGATCCAGGCCGCCACCCTGCCCGACTCGCTCGCCGGGCGCGACGTGCTCGGCCGGGGCCGGACCGGATCCGGCAAGACCCTGGCCTTCGGCCTGCCGCTGCTGGCCCGTACCGCCGGGCAGCGCGCCTCGGCCCGCCGCCCGCTGGCCCTGGTGCTGGTGCCCACCCGCGAGCTGGCCCAGCAGGTCACCGAGGCCCTCACTCCGTACGCCACCGCGGTCAACCTGCGGATCACCACCGTGGTCGGCGGCATGTCGATCAACAAGCAGTCCAACGCGGTGCGGCGCGGCACCGAGGTCCTGGTCGCCACCCCCGGACGACTGGACGACCTGATCAACCGGCAGGACGTCCAGCTCGACCAGGTCGCCGTCACCGTCCTGGACGAGGCCGACCAGATGGCCGACATGGGCTTCCTGCCGCAGGTCAGCAAGCTGCTGGAGCAGGTCGCCGAGGGTGGGCAGCGGATGCTGTTCTCCGCCACCCTGGACCGCAACATCGACCGCCTGGTGCGCCGTTTCCTGACCGACCCGGTCACCCATTCGGTGGATCCGTCGGCCGGCGCGGTGACCACCATGGACCACCACCTGATCCAGCTGGACCCGGCCGACAAGGCCGAGGCCACCGCGCGGATCGCCGCCCGCGAGGGGCGCGTGATCATGTTCGTGCACACCAAGCACGGCGCCGACCGGCTGGCCAAGCAGCTGCGGGCCAACGGTGTGCAGGCCGCCGCGCTGCACGGCGGCAAGTCCCAGCCGCAGCGCAACCGCACCCTGGACCAGTTCCGCGACGGCCAGGTCACCGCACTGATCGCCACCAACGTCGCCGCCCGGGGCATCCACATCGACGGCCTCGACCTGGTCGTCAACGTCGACCCGCCGATCGACCACAAGGACTACCTGCACCGCGGCGGCCGCACCGCGCGGGCCGGCGAGTCCGGCACCGTGGTCACCCTGGTGCTGCCCGAGCAGCGCCGCGAGGTCAACCGCCTGATGTCCACCGCGGGCATCCGGCCCACCATCACCAAGGTCCGTCCCACCGACGCCGAACTGACCCGGATCACCGGTGCGCGCACCCCCAGTGGTGTCGCCGTCCTCCCGATCCCGGCCGTGGTCCAGCCCGCACCGGCCGCCGCCCCGGCCGCACCCTCCGGTACGGCGTCCACCGGTGCGGCGCCCGCCCGCCGCCGCCCGCCGCGCCGCTCCGGCCTGCCCACCGACGTGGACGTCAACGGCAACGCCAAGCGGCCGCGCCCCAAGCAGCGCTTCGGCGCAGCCGGTTCGGGCGCCGTCGAGGGCGGCGGCCGCCGGATGGCCGCCGGCTTCATCGGCAAGGCCTCGGGCCGCCCCAAGCCCGGCTCGGGCGCCAAGAGCGGCTCCAACTACGGCACCGGCCGCCAGCGCCGCAAGGCGGACTGACGCACCGCGTCAACACGGCTAGTGCGGCCGCCGATTGTCCGGTGACCGCCCGAACCGCCCGGTACCGGGCTCCTGTTGCGGCCCGGCGGGCCGGGCGCGGACCTCGGCGGGTCCCGACGGCCGGTCCGTGGAGCTCGGGTGCGATCTCTTCGACGGATGGGGACGGATGGAACTCGGCGCGCGGCTGGCAAGGCAGGAGGGCTGCCTGGACGAGCTGTTGCGGGCCCTCGGGGTCGATTGGACGGAGCCGGACGACCCGAGGGTGGCGGCGTTCGCCCAGCGGGAGCCGTACTTTCCGCAGTACCACCGGATCGGGCACAAGCGGCAGTCGGCCGTCCGGGAGCTGACCGGGCGGCGGGCACTGGTCGAGCGCCACTACGAGTTCGTGCTCCGGGCGCTGGTGAGTGACGACGACCGAAGCTCGCCACGCTCGCTGGCCGCCGTGCTGGTCGAGTCGGTCGGGCGCCGGCGGGTGCAGGAGAGCCTGGCCCGGGCGGTCGAGGACGGCGACCCGTACCAGCAGGTGTGTGCGGCGGGCGCCTGGCCGTGGGTGCTGGCCCCGCTCGACTACGCGAGCGAGGAGGACTTCCGGGCCGGCCGGCCGACTCCGCGGAGCCTCGCGGCCCGGGCCGCGCTGTCCGACCTGGCCTCACGCTTCGAGGCGGGCCTGCGGGCGGCGCAGGCGGCCTGCCGGGACGACTGGGCTCGCGACCGGCTGTCGGCCGTCCTGGACGGATGGCCGCCGGCCTGAAGTGACGGTGGTCCGGCGGCGCGCACCGACGGCCGAGACCGGGGCAGCCCCGGGCCGGTGAGGTGGGCTGCACCCGGCGCCAACGGCTCGGTGTGCGGGGTGTCCTGGATCAGGCGGGGGTGTTCGGGAGCGCCGGCTCGGCGAGGGCGCTCCGCCAGACGGAGGCGAGCAGCAGGGCGCCCGGGGCGATGCCCGCGACCGCCGCGATGACGGCGGGGGAGGAGCCGCAGGCGGTCAGGACCAGACCGGCGGCGCCGCACAGGGACATCCCCGCGGCCAGCAGGCGCAGGGCGGCCGTCCGCCAGACGGCCGCGAGGCCGAAGAAGTGCACGCCGACCACGAGGGCGATCCAGCCGACCGTCGCGTGCGGGGCGTGCAGCACGGCGTTGATGACGGCGATTCCGGCCGCTCCGACGATCACCTCGGCGGCCACCACGAGCCAGTAGCCGCGTCCGAAGGTGCGCTGCGGCGTCTCGGTGGTCCGGGGCGCGGGGGCCCTGCGCAGTGCGGCGAGCAGTCCGAGGAACGCGGCTACCCCGAGTGCCCGCAGCGGGATTCCGATGGCTGACGGGAGGTCACCGGCGTTCGCCTGGATGAAGATCAGTCCGAATATTCCGCCGATGAGCGGGCCTGTCTGATTCGATGTCACATCGCACAGTCTCACCGAGCCGGAGCGCAGCGCAAAGAACGCCAGGTCGGCGCGGGGGCGGCACACCGTTCAGGCGATCAGGGCGGTGGTCCGGTCGGCTGCCCGGTGCGCCCGGTCGTACCGGTGCAGGAGGAGGCGGGCGAGTTCCGGTGCGGCGCCGAGGACGGGGGCGGCCAGGTCGGCACCGGCCTCGGCGGCGGCCGCGGTGATGCGGTCGGGGAGCAGGCCGGGCGCCAACAGGTAGGGAGCGACGGCGACTTGGGTGGCGCCCGAGGCGCGCAGGGCGGCGACGGCCTCGGGAACGCGTGGACCGCCGGCCGAGGCGTAGGCGACCTCGACGGCGGCCCAGCCCCGGGTGCGCCGCCAGTCGGCGGCGAGTGCCCGGGTGGCGGCGTCGGCGGCTGGGTCACAGGACCCGGCGGCGGCCAGGACCACGCCGGTGCGGGCGCGCACGGCGGCGGAGCGCACGTCGAGGCCGGCCTCGGCCAGGCGGCGGTCGAGGGCGGCGAGGAGCAGCGGGGACGGGCCGAGGACCTCGGCCAGCGGCAGCTCGGCACCGGCCTCGCGCAGTGCCGCCGGGATGTCGCTCTTGGCGTGGAAGGCCCGGTTGAGCAGCAGTGGTACGGCGACCGCGGGGGTGCCGTCCAGCCGCCCGAGCACCTGGGGGATGCGTGGGGCGCAGTGGTCCAGGTAGGCGGTGGCGATCTCCAGTCCGGGGCGCAGCAGGCGCAGCCGTTCGACCAGGACGTCCACGGTGGCGGCGTGCCGGGGGTCGCGGCTGCCGTGGGCGATCAGCAGCAGGGCGGGAGCCCGGAGCGCCGTACGGGGAAGGGGAGTTGGTGCCGCTTTCGGGAGCGGGCGGGGTCCTTCGTGTGTGCGGTCGCGGCGCTGGGGGCCTGCGGCGATCCCGGCCGAGGGGCCGGACGTCTCCGGGCAGGCCGCCACCGTGCCGGGGCCGGTGGTGAGGCGGGCCGGGGCGGAGGCGGGCGGTCTGCTCGTGGACATGTGCGGCCCCTCGGTGCGATCGGACGTCGGCGGTGGAAGGTCGGGTGGTCCGGCGTCAGCGGTTGGTGGTCAGTAGGCCGCGGCTGCGGAGCACGGTGCGTTCGATCGGGGAGAAGACGAGTAGGTCGATGGCGATGCCGACGGTGAGGATGAGGATGATGCCGAGGAGGACGCCGGGCATGTCGACGTCCTCGCGGCGGTTCTCCAGGTAGCGGCCCAGGCCCAGGCCGAGGTCGGGGGAGGAGGCGATGAGTTCGGCGGCCATCAGGGAGCGCCAGGAGAAGGCCCAGCCCTGTTTGAGGCCGGCGAGGTAGCCGGGGAGGGCGGCGGGTAGCAGGACGTGGCGGGCGCCGGTCAGGCCGGTGGCGCCCATGGTGCGGCCGGCCCGCAGGAACAGCGGGGGGACTTGGTCGATGCCGGAGACGAGGCCGTTGGCGATGGAGGGGACGGCGCCGAGGAGGATCACGGCGTACATCGCGGAGTCGTTGATGCCGAGCCAGATGACGGCGGCGGGCACCCAGGCGACCGAGGGCAGGGACTGGAGGCCGGAGAGGATCGGGCCGATCGCGGCTCGCACGGGCCTGGTCCGGGCGACCAGGAGTCCGATCGGGGTGCCGATGGCGACGGCGGCGAGGAAGCCGGAGATGCCGCGCCAGAGGCTGGTCCAGATGATGGAGAAGAGCGTTCCGGCGTACCAGAGGTCGGTGAGTGAGTGCCAGACCATGGCGGGGCTGGGCAGTTTGTAGGTGTCGGCGAGGTGCAGGGTGAAGGCGAGCTGCCACAGGCCGAGTACCAGCGCGATGGCGATCACCGGGGGGAGGACCTTCTCCCGCAGGGTCCGGGTGATCGGGGCGTGCTGGATGGTGACGCTGTCCAGTGCGTCCAGGCCGGCGCCGAGGTCCTCGGTGCTGACCGGGGTGTCTTCGGCCGGGGCGTTGTCGGCTGTGGAGGCTTCCGTCTGCACGGGTGCGGTGTCAGTGCTTGCCATGGCGGCGGATCTCCCCACGCAGTTCTTCGGTGATCTCGATGGACAGGTCCGCGACGCCGGTGTCCTCGATGCGGCGCGGCTGGGGCAGGTCGATGTGCCATTGGCGGCGCACTCTGCCGGGGCGGGAGGAGAGCAGGACGACGCGCTGGGCGAGTCGGACGGCCTCGCGGACGTTGTGGGTGACGAACAGGACGGTGAGTTCTCGTTCGGCCCAGATCCGGGTGATCTCGTCGTGCAGGACGTCACGGGTGATGGCGTCCAGGGCGGCGAACGGTTCGTCCATCAGCAGGACGCGGCTGCCCTGGGCGAGGGCGCGGGCGAGGGCGACGCGCTGGCGCATGCCGCCGGAGAGTTCGTGCACCCGTTTGCCGTAGGAGCCGGAGAGGCGGACGAGTTCGAGCAGGCGCTCGGCTTCGGGGCGGCGTTCGGGGCGGGGGATGCCGGCCAGGCGGAGGGCGAGCTCGATGTTGCGGCCCGCTGTCAGCCAGGGGAGGAGGGCGTGTTCCTGGAACATCAGGGCGGGGCGGCCGCTGGGGACTTCGATGGTGCCGGTGGTGGGCCGGTCGAGTCCGGCGATCAGGTTGAGCAGGGTGGACTTGCCGCAACCGGAGGCGCCGAGCAGGGTGACGAACTCGCCGGGGCCGACGTCGAGGGAGATGTCGTCGAGGACCGGGGCGGCGGTGCCGGGGCGGCCGTAGGTCTTGTGGACGTGGGAGAGCCGGATGGCGGGGGCGTGGCCGGCGGGCCCACTGCCGATGGCGGCCTGCGAGGTGGTCAGTGCCGGGGTCATGCCGGGCACCTCCTGCGTGAGTGGTCGGGCCTCCTTCCGCCGTTGGCGGGCGAGGAGGGAGGGTGGGCGGAGGCTCGGGCCGGGACCCGGCCCCGCTCCGTCCGGTGACTGGGCATCGACGGGGACGGAGCGGGGGCGGGCCACGGAGCTGTGCGGGGCGGCTACTTGGCGCCGAGTCCGGCGTCCGCGACGGCGGGTCGGCCCTTGGCCCGGAGCACCTTGTTGAGCAGGGTCAGGTCGTAGATCCCGGCCAGGTCAGGCTTCTTGAGCAGTCCGGCGGTCACCGCGTGGTCGGCCTCGGTCTGCAGGGTGGCGGCCAGCGGGTCGTCGACGAAGTCGATGTCCTGCCAGGCCGGGTCGAGGACCGCCGCGTCCAGCGCGCTGCCGCTGTCTGCCTTGAGCTGGGCGTTGGCGTCGGCCTTGGCCCGGTCCGGGTTGGCCTTGATGTAGGCGTTGGCGTTCACCGAGCCGCGCAGTACGGCCTCGACCACGTCCGGGTGCTCCTTGAGGAACTTCTGCGAGACGATGATGTTGGTGATCACGAACTTGCCGTCGGGCCACAGGGACTTCTCGTCGAGGAGGTCCCTGGCGCCGAGGGTGACCAGCTTGGAGGCGGTCGGTTCGGGCACCCAAGCGCCGTCGATGGAGCCGGACTTGTAGGCGTCGGGGGTGACCTTGTTGTCGGTGCGGACCACCGAGACGTCCCCGCCGCCGGTCTGCGCATCGACCCGGTAGCCCTTGCCGGCCAGGTAGTTGAGCAGCGCGACGTCCTGGGTGTTGCCCAGCTGCGGAGTGGCGATCTTCTTGCCCCTGAGGTCGTCCGGCGACTTGATCCGGTCGGGGTTGACCACCAGCCTGACGCCGCCGGAGGCGGAGCCGCCGATGATCCGCAGCGACTGTCCGTTCGACTTGGTGTAGCCGTTGACCGCGGGGGAGGGGCCGATCCAGCCGATGTCGATGGAACCGGCGTTCAGCGCCTCGATCTCGGCCGGACCGGCGTTGAAGGTCTGGGCCCTGATCCGGGTGGCGCCCAGCTCCTTCTGGAAGAAGCCGTCCCCCAGGCCGACCAGTGCGGTGCCGTGGGTCAGGTTCGGGAAGTAGCCGATCTTCACGCTGTCGGCGGAGAGCTTCGCGCCCGAGGAGGCGGCCGGGGCCGCGCTGGGGGTGGAGTCGGCCGCCTTGGAGCCGTAGCCGCAGGCCGAGAGCAGGCCGACGGTGGTCAGGGCCGCCACGGCGGCGGTCGCGGACCGTCTGATCCGGCCGGGGCCGGGGCGCTTGCGGGTATGCGGGATCGCCGGGTTCGGTGCCATGGGAGTCGTCCTGTTCGTGGAGGTCGGGGTGGTGTGCGGCCGGCGTCGGGATGCCGGGCAGGCCGGGCGGTCGGCGAAGGGACGGCCCGGTGGCGGGGCTCAGCGCCCGAGTCCGCCCGCACATCGGTTCAGACCGCCCCGGCCGCTGCCGAGGGACCCTCCCCCACGCTTCGCGCGGGGGTACCCCCTGCCGGTGCGGTCGCCTTCCTCGTCCATGCCCGAGAACGCCTCGCTGGGCATCAGACCCATTCCTCCTCAACGCGTTCGGTGGCGCGTACGGTCTCGAAGGCCTCGCCCGCCATGCCGGCGGTGAGGGTGGTGCCGTCGGCCGGGTCGATCAGCAGGAACGAGCCGGTGCGGCGGTTGTCCGCGTACTCGTCCAGAGCCAGCGGCTCGGCGGTGCGGAGCGTCACGTGGCCGATGTCGTTGACGTTCAACCCCTCGGCGCCGGAGCGCTGTTCGAGGCCCCCTTCGCTGATCGGCGCATTGATGTCGATGCGGTACGAGATGTCCTTGACGAGCGCGCGCACGGTCCGGGTGGTGTGCTTGAGCAGCACCTTGTCCCCGGCGCGCAGCGGGCGCTCGTCGAGGTGGCAGACGGTGGCCTCGATGTCCTTGGTGGGCACGGGAGCCTGGCCTGCCGCGATCAGGTCGCCGCGGGAGATGTCGATGTCGTCGGCGAGGCGGACGGTGACCGACCGGGGGGCCCAGGCGATGTCCGTCTCCGCACCGAGGGCGTCGATGGCGGTGACGGTGGTGGTGTGGCCGGAGGGCAGGACGGTGACGGTGTCGCCGACCCGCAGCACGCCGGAGGCCAACTGCCCGGCGTAGCCGCGGTAGTCGTGGTACTCCTCACTCTGCGGGCGGATCACGTACTGGACGGGGAAGCGGGCCGGCTCCAGGCTCGGGTCGGTGCCGACCGGGACGGTCTCCAGGTGCTCCAGCAGGGTCGGGCCGCCGTACCAGTCCATGCGGGCGGACGGCTCGACCACGTTGTCTCCGGCCAGTGCGGAGATCGGGACGGCGACGACGTCCTTGACGCCGAGCGAGGCCGCGTAGGAGGTGAACTCCTCGGCGATGGCGGCGAAGACGGGTTCGGCGTAGTCGACCAGGTCCATCTTGTTGACCGCCAGCACCACGTGCGGGACGCGCAGCAGGGCGGCGACGGCGGCGTGGCGGCGAGTCTGCTCGACCACGCCGTTGCGGGCGTCGACCAGCACCACGGCCAGTTCGGCGGTGGAGGCGCCGGTGACCATGTTGCGGGTGTACTGCACGTGGCCGGGGGTGTCGGCGAGGATGAAACGGCGCCTGGGGGTGGCGAAGTAGCGGTAGGCGACGTCGATGGTGATGCCCTGCTCGCGCTCGGCGCGCAGGCCGTCGGTGAGCAGCGCGAGGTCGGGCGTGTCCTGGCCGCGGCTTTGGGAGGCGCGTTCCACGGCCTCCAACTGGTCGGCCAGTACGGACTTGGAGTCGTGCAGCAGACGGCCGACCAGGGTGGACTTGCCGTCGTCGACGGATCCGGCGGTGGCGAAGCGCAGCAGCGAGGTGGCGCCAGTGTTCTCGAGACGGGGGGTGGTGGTCATGGTTAGAAGTACCCCTCGCGCTTGCGGTCTTCCATGGCGGCCTCGGAGAGCTTGTCGTCGGCCCGGGTGGCGCCGCGTTCGGTGAGGCGGCTGGCGGCGATCTCGGCGATGACGGCCTGGATGTCGGTGGCGTCGGAGTCGACGGCGCCGGTGCAGGACATGTCGCCGACGGTGCGGTAGCGGATCAGCCGCCGCTGGGGCGTCTCGTGTTCCTTGGGGCCGCCCCACTCGCCGGCGGTCAGCCACATGCCGCCCCGTGCGAACACGTCGCGCTCGTGGGCGTAGTAGATCTCCGGGAGGTCGATGTCCTCGCGCTCGATGTACTGCCAGACGTCCAGCTCGGTCCAGTTGGAGAGCGGGAAGACGCGCACGTGCTCGCCGGGAGCGTGGCGGCCGTTGTAGAGCGACCACAGCTCGGGGCGTTGGCGGCGCGGGTCCCAGGCGCCGAACTCGTCACGCAGCGAGAAGACCCGCTCCTTGGCGCGGGCCTTCTCCTCGTCGCGGCGGCCGCCACCGAAGACCGCGTCGAAGCGGTTCTTCTCGATGGCGTCCAGCAGCGGAACGGTCTGCAGCGGGTTGCGGGTGCCGTCCGGGCGCTCGCGCAGCAGGCCGCGGTCGATGAAGTCCTGGACGGAGGCGACGTGCAGCCGCAGGTTGTGCTCGGCGACGGTCCGGTCGCGGTAGGCGATGACCTCGGGGAAGTTGTGCCCGGTGTCGACGTGCAGCAGCGAGAACGGGATCGGCGCCGGCGCGAAGGCCTTGAGCGCCAGGTGCAGCATGACGATCGAGTCCTTGCCGCCCGAGAACAGGATCACCGGCCGCTCGAACTCCCCCGCCACCTCGCGGAAGATGTGCACCGACTCCGCCTCCAGGGCGTCCAGGTGCGACAGCGCGTGGGGGTACCCCCGGCCGGCGGCCGGGGGAGGGTTCTCGGTGGTGTCCACCAGGCTCCGGGTCGCCGTCGTCATGCGAGACTCCTAACGCTCTGCTGAACGGTGATGAACTCTGCAGGTCCAGCCGGTCGGCTGGAGCTACCGCCGGGTCGGCGGGAAGTGATGCCTGTGGAGCTGGTGCAGGACCTCGTCCTGGGTTCGTTCCGGAGGCCGTCGGCCGCGAAGCAGGAAGGTCCGCCGGGCGACCGGAGGAGGCTCTGGCCCTTCGGGGTCAGGGTGGAGATCAAGCCAGACCCCTCTCGGTCAGGAATTGGTGCAGCTCGGCGGCGGACTCGGCCACCGAACGGTCCTGCGTCTGAATCCGCAGCTCCGGGTTCTCCGGGGCCTCGTACGGGTCGTCCACACCGGTGAGGCCGGACAGCTCGCCGGCGGCCTGCTTGGCGTACAGGCCCTTGACGTCGCGCTCGGAGCAGAGCTCGACGGGGGTGGCGACGTGGATCTCCAGGAACTCCGTGCCGTTGGCGGCGTGGCGCTCGCGGACGGCGGCACGCGAGTCGGCGTAGGGCGCGATCACCGGAGCGAGCACCTTGACGCCGTTGGCGGCCAACTTCTGGGCCACGAAGCCGATCCGGGTCACGTTGGTGTGCCGGTCCTCCCGGCTGAAGCCCAGTCCCTTGGAGAGGAACTCGCGGATCTCGTCACCGTCCAGGACCTCGACCCGGTGGCCCCCGGCGCGCAGCCGATCGGCGAGGGCGAAGGCGAGGGTGGTCTTGCCCGCGCTGGGCAGCCCGGTCAGCCACACGGTGGCGCCGCGCTCGCAGGGGGCGGCCGCTGGGGCCGCCTCCGCGGCTCCCCGGGCGGCCAAGGTGTTGGCTGTCATCACGGTGATGTCCTTTGCGGATAGTCGATTTGACGCATCGTCAGGAATGGATGCCGCACTCGGTCTTGCCCGAGCCGGCCCACCGGCCGGTCCGGCCCGACTCGCCCTCGGCGGGCTTGGCGGTGCAGGAGAGCGGCGAGCATCCGATGGAGGTGTAGCCCTCCCACAGCAGCGGGTTGAGCAGGACCCCGTTGGCGTTGACGTAGGCGTCCACGTCGTCCTGGGTCCAGCGGGCGATCGGCGCGATCTTCACCTTGCGGCGCTTGGCGTCCCAGGACACCACCGGGGTGCCCGCGCGGGTCGGCGACTCGTCGCGGCGCAGGCCGGTCGCCCAGGCGTCGTACCCGCCGAGGCCGCGGTTGAGCGGCTCGACCTTCCGCAGCGAGCAGCACAGGTCCGGGTCGCGGTCGTGCAGTGCGGGACCGTACCGGGCGTCCTGCTCGGCCACGGTGAGCTTCGGGGTGAGCGTGATGACGTTGACCGGGAGGGTCGCCGCCACCGCGTCCCGGGTGCCGACGGTCTCGGCGAAGTGGTAGCCGGTGTCCAGGAACACCACGTCCACGCCGGGGAACACGGTCGAGGCCAGGTGGGCGACGACGGCGTCCGCCATCGAGGAGGTGACGCAGAACCGCTTGCCGAAGGTGTCGGCGGCCCAGCGCAGGATCTCCTGCGGGGTGGCCTCCTCCAGCTCGCGGCCGGCCCGGTTCGCGAGCTCCTCCAGATCAGTGCTCACGCCCCCTCCTCGCTTCGCCCGTCGGGTCCTTCGCACGATGCGCGGCTCCCACCGACTCGCTCGCTACTCCCGCTCATGTGCCGTGCTCCCGTCGGCAGTCGACAGCAGTCCCAGGAACTTCAGCTGGAAGGCCCGGCGGCAGGCCGCACACTCCCAGGCGCCGTGGCCGGACTCGGACGGGCGCAGGTCCTCGTCCCCGCAGTACGGGCAGTAGAACGGTGCCGCGCGCTCGCTCACGACAGCGCCTCCTCGTCGGCGCGGGCGGTCCACTGGGCGAACCGCTCGCCCTCGCGGCGCTCGGCCTGGTAGCGGGTCAGCAGCCGCTCGACGTAGTCGGGCAGGCCGTCCTTGGTGACCTTGAGTCCGCGGACCTTGCGGCCGAACCCGGCCTGGAGGCCGAGTGCGCCGCCGAGGTGCACCTGGTAGCCCTCGACCTGCTCGCCGTCCTTGTCCGTCACCAGCTGGCCCTTGAGGCCGATGTCCGCGACCTGGATCCGGGCGCAGGCGTTCGGGCAGCCGTTGATGTTGATGGTCAGCGGCTCGTCGAACTCCGGCAGGCGCCGCTCCAGTTCGTCGATCAGGGTGCGGCCGCGCTCCTTGGTCTCGACGATGGCGAGCTTGCAGTACTCGATGCCGGTGCAGGCCATGGTGCCGCGGCGGAACGGGGAGGGGGTGACCCGCAGGTCCAGCGCCTCCAGTCCGGCCACCAGCGACTCGACCCGGTCCTCGGCGATGTCGAGGATCAGCATCTTCTGCTCGGCGGTGGTGCGCAGCCGGTCGGAGCCGTGCTCGGCGGCGAGGTCGGCGATCTGCGAGAGCAGCTTGCCGTTGACCCGGCCGACGCGGGGGGCGAAGCCGACGTAGAACCTCCCGTCCTTCTGTCGGTGCACGCCCACGTGGTCGCGCCAGCGGCCGCTGGGCTCCTTCGGGGCGGGGCCGTCGATCAGCCGGTGGCGCAGGTACTCGTCCTCCAGTACCTGACGGAACCTCGCAGCGCCCCAGTCGGCGACCAGGAACTTCAGCCGGGCGCGGTTGCGCAGCCGGCGGTAGCCGTAGTCGCGGAAGATGGCGATCACCCCGCCGAAGACGTCCGCGACCTCGTCCAGCGGTACCCAGGCGCCCAGTCGCACGCCCAGCCTGGGGTTGGTGGAGAGTCCGCCGCCGACCCAGAGGTCGAAGCCGGGGCCGTGCTCGGGGTGCACCACGCCGACGAAGGCGACGTCGTTGATCTCGTGTGCCACGTCGAGCAGTGGCGAGCCGGAGATGGCGGACTTGAACTTGCGCGGCAGGTTGGAGAACTCGGGGTTGCCGATGAAGCGGCGGTGGATCTCCTCGATGGCGGGCGTGCCGTCGATGATCTCGTCCTCGGCGACACCGGCGACCGGCGAGCCGAGGATGACGCGCGGGGTGTCACCGCAGGCCTCGGTGGTGGACAGGCCGACGGCCTCCAGCCTCCGCCAGATAGCCGGCACGTCCTCGATCCGGATCCAGTGGTACTGGACGTTCTGTCGGTCGGTCAGGTCGGCGGTTCCCCGGCCGTACTCCTCGGAGACCTCGCCGATCGCCTTCAGCTGGGCGACGGTCAGCCGGCCGCCGTCGATGCGCACCCGCAGCATGAAGTACTCGGCGTCCAGCTCGTGCGGGTCCAGGATGGCCGTCTTGCCGCCGTCGATGCCCTCCTTGCGCTGGGTGTACAGGCCCCACCAGCGCATCCGGCCGCGCAGGTCGGCGGGGTCGATGGAGTCGAAGCCCCGGTGCGCGTAGATCGTCTCAATACGTGTCCGCACATTGAGACCGTCGTCGTCCTGCTTGAACTGCTCGTTGGCGTTCAGTGGAGTGAAGTGGCCCATGCCCCACTGGCCCTCGCCACGGTGGCGGGTCGCCTTGCGGGCGGCGGCGGGGCGGCGAACAGGTGCGCTCTCGGCCGCGGGCTCGACCGTCTCGGGAGTGGTTGCCATGGTGTCGTCCTTAGGCAGCAGGCTGGGGGCGGGGCTGGCAATCCCGGCCGCGAAACCGCTTTTGACCTGCGAATATCAAGAGACGCAGGCAGGCGGTGACCTCGGCCGGAGGGCGCCGTTTCGTCCGCGTCTGCGGGGATGGCAGGTGGTGGCGCCGGGTGCGGTGGTGGCAGCGGGGGTGGGGCTCAGGTCACCGGACAGATGGCGCTGGACACGCGAAGGAGATCGACGTGCAGTCGACCTACCAGGGTGGCTCCGGCGCTAGGCATGGCAAGAGATTCGCACGGCCGGCGACCCGCGGTCCACTAACATCCGAATAGTGGACTGATTCATTCCATGAAATGAGACGCCTTGGGGAGCGTCCAGACCGGAGCCGCTGCGTCAGATGTCGCTCCGTACCGGTGCGTCCGAAGTCGCCCGCTCGCTCCCTTATACGTGTCGTACGGGATGCCACCGGCGGCGCCGTCCGGCGGGGAGCCCGCGGGCGTTGCCGGCGGGCGCATCGCCGCTCGGACCGGCGGTGGGTACCGGGCCCGCTACCGTAGGGGAGTGCAACCAGCAGGGGAAACCTCCAGGACGACGCCCGACCGGCCTTCGCGACGCCGCGGCAGGCGTCGGCGTGCCAGGGCGGCATGGCGGACCACACTCTGGGCACTCATCAAGGACACCACCAACACCTGCGTCGAGTACCGGGTCACCGGACTCGCCGCGGAGGCCGCGTTCTTCACCCTGCTCTCCATCCCGCCACTGCTGCTCGGTCTGGCCGGCACCCTCGGCTACCTCGACGAGATCCTCGGCGCCGGCACCATCGACAAGCTCAAGCAGGACATCGTCACGGCAGCCGGGACGGTGCTCTCGCCCAGCTCGATCGACCAGATCGTCCAGCCGCTGCTGACCGGGGTCTTCGACAGAGCCCGACCCGACCTCATCTCGATCGGCTTCCTGTTCTCGCTCTGGTCCGGCTCACGCGCGCTGTACATCTTCATCGACACCATCACCGTGATGTACGGGCTCGACGGGAAGCGCGGCATCGTCAAGACCCGGCTGATGTCGCTCGGCCTCTACCTCGGCGCCCTGGTGATCGGCTCGCTGGTGCTGCCGCTGCTGGTCGCCGGCCCGGGACTGGTCGTCTACGAGCTGCCCATGGCGGCGGGCGTGATCAACGCGCTGTACTGGCCCGCCACCATCCTGCTGCTGGTCGCCTTCCTCACCACGCTCTACCACGTGGCCGTCCCGGTCAGCACCCCCTGGCGCGAGGACATCCCCGGCGCGTTGGTCGCCCTCGGCGTGCTGGTGGTCTGCAGCGTGCTGCTCCGGATCTACCTGATCCACTCGGTCGAGGGCCCCACGGTGTACGGGTCGCTGGCCGCACCGGTGGCGGTGCTGCTGTGGATCGGCGTGGTGGCGCTGGCCGTGCTGATCGGCGCCGCGATGAACGCCGCCATAGACCGCAGGTGGCCCACGGTCGAGACCGCCGACGCGCGGGCCGAGAACGAGCGGGCCGACGAGGAGGCCGCAGCGGCGGCGTTCCGCGAGGTCAGCGCGCGGCGGGCGGTGGAGCGGGCCAGGCTGGCGCGGGAGCTCGGGCTCGGCGAGGGCCACGAGGAGGACCTGGAGGACGAGGAGGACGACATCGACGTCCCGTCCGAGTACCCCGAACGGTGGGCGGAGATCCTGCCGCCCAAGGACCTGCGCGGACGCCTCCGCGCCGGCGGCATCCGCCGCCAGCCCCCGCCCCCACCCGACTCCGACCGCCCGGGCAGCCGTTCGGGCGGGCCCCACCACGGGCCCTGGACCGGTCGGTAGCGCTGCACGCGGTCCGCAGCGGCGGTCCCTCGTGTTCGAACGGCGCAGCCCGCTGACGCCGGGTTCAGGATTCCGCCACGGCGGGCCGGCCGCGCAGCACCCCGCGCACCCGGGGCCGGGCCGCCGTGCCACGGAGCTGCGCCCTGCCGCCCCGGCGGGTGGCCCGGTGGAGCCGACGGGCGGAGAGGAGGGCGGCGGCCAGTAGGAGCAGGTCGCGGGTGGCAAGTAGGAGCACGGCGGTGGGTGAGCCGTCGACCAGGGCCCGGCCCAGGAACGGGAACACCGCCATGGTCAGCGGACAGGCCGCCAGCACCAGGCAGGCCACCGGCCGCTGCGAGCCCTCACGGTGCAGCAGACAGACCGCCGCCAGCGCCACCAGCCACACCAGGTACTGCGGGCTGAGCACC
Organism: Kitasatospora sp. NPDC032150; assembly: GCF_055579945.1. NCBI lineage: Bacteria > Bacillati > Actinomycetota > Actinomycetes > Kitasatosporales > Streptomycetaceae > Kitasatospora > Kitasatospora sp. NPDC032150. The sequence goes on from NZ_JBVIMH010000001.1 coordinate 437,137, forward strand.
CGACTGGTCACCGTGAACAGCAGCACCGCCGTCAACGCCGCATCCGCCGTCACCCACCGGGCCCGCAGCGCCCCCGGGTCGGCCCGCAGCCGCCACCACACCAGCCACCCGAGCGCCAGTACCGTGCACACCTCGCTGACCAGCGTCACCACCGGGACGTACGGCCCCAGGAACTCGGTCGAGCCGTAGTTGACGGCGGCTCGGCCCGACCAGCCCAGGTGCCGGGCGAGATGGAACGGCAGCGCGCCCAGCGACTCGAACTGGATGCCCCGCTCCCGCTGCGCGGTCAGGAACCCGTACGCCCCGGGCGCGGTGAGCGCCACCCCGCCGCCCAGCAGCAGCAGGCCGAGCGCCGTCGCCGTCCAACTGCGCCGGGTACTCGGACCGGGTGCCGTGCCGACCAGTAGCAGCACCGGCCACGCCTTGATCAGAGTCCCGAGCGCGACCAGTAGCCCGAACACCCGGTCGCCGCGTGCCGTGCCGCGGCGGGCCACCAGCAGCGCCGCCGCCGCCACGGCGGCCACCACGACGTCGAACCGGGTCCACGGGACGGTCCACAGCAGCGGCAGCCCGGCCGTCCACAGCCAGAGCGGCGCCGTACCGGCCACGGAGCCGACGCCGGAGCGGAGCGCCCGGCCCAGTCCGGCCAGCACCGCCAGGTCGCACAGCGCGCACAGCAGCACGAAGGCGCGGTCGTACCCGGCGAAGGGGAGCAGCGCGGGCGCCATGACCACCCCCGCCGCGCCGGGCGGGTACTGCCAGGTGTCGTCATCGACCGGGAAGCGGCCCCCTGACAGCACGTCGAACCAGCCGTGGTACACGTGCGAGACCGAGTAGTCGAGCGGGTCCGTGGTCGCGAACGGTCCGACCTTGAGCGCGCCGGCCACCAGGACGGTACGGCTCAGCAGCCAGACCAGGACCGGCGCGACGACAGGCGGGACGCCGCGTTTCAGATGGGTGGTCACCAAGCAAGTGTCACCGGCCGGTTCGGCCCCGAACGGGCATTGCGCATACTGGATGACCGTGACCGGAACCGTGACCACCGACAAGACGGCGACGCCGGCGCGGCGCTGGCCCGTCCTCCTCCCGCCGGCCCTGCTCACCCTGCTGCTGGGGCTCTGGGGCGTCGAGCGGGGCGGGAGCATCTGGCGGGACGAGGTGGTGAGTTACCAGGTCGCCCACCGCAGCCTGCCCGAGATCTGGCGGCTGCTGCACGAGATCGACGCGGTGCACGGGCTGCACTACCTGCTGCTGAACACCGTCTTCCGGTTATGGGACGGCGGCCTGCCGGCCCTGCGCCTGCCCTCGGTGCTCGCGATGGCGCTCGCCGCCGGAGCACTCGCCGAGACCGGCCGCCGGCTCGCCGGGCGCCGCGCCGGACTGCTGGCCGGTCTGGTCTTCGCGATGGTGCCCGCCGTCCAGCAGTACGCGCAGGAGGGCCGCAGCTACGCCTCGGTGTGCGCGGCGGTGGTGCTCGGCAGCCTGCTGCTGGTCCGCGCCTGGCAGCGCCCGACGGCTCGGGCCTGGACGGCGTACGGCGCGGTGATGCTGATCGGAGCGCTGCTGCACGAGTTCGCGGTACTGGCGGTGGCCGCCCACGCGTTGACGCTCTGCTGGGGCCGGGCCGGTCGCCGGGTGTGGGCCGGCTGGGCCGTGGCGGCCGCGGCCGTGCTGGCGGGCCTGTTGCCGTTGATCCTGATCAGCCGGGCGCAGGCGGACCAGGTCGCGTGGATCACCACGCCCGGCTGGTCCGACATCTGGGCGCCGGCCCTGACCAGCGCCGTCGGCGCGCTCTGCGCCTGCCTGCGGCAGCCCGCCGCTCCCGGCGCGCCGTGCCGGGCCCGGGCGTTGGCGCTTCCGCTGTTGGTCCTGCCCCCGGCGGCGCTGATCCTGGTCTCCCTTCTCGACCCGCTGTACGTGGACCGCTACGTGGTCTTCAGCTACGCCGGTCTCGCCCTGCTGCTCGGCCTCGGTGTCGACCGCGCCTGGGCCCGGCTGCCGCGTGCGCTGACCGAATGGCCCGTCCCGGGACGGCCGGTGGTCGCCCGGTTGGCGCTGGCCGTCCTGGTCCTGGCGCCGCTTCCGCTGGAACGCGGGCTGCGGACCCCGCAGAGCAGGCCCAACGACGTGGCGGCGGCCGCCCGCGCGGCACGGGACCTCGGGCGTCCGGGAGACGCGGTGCTCTTTGTCCCCGGCGCCCGCCGGGAGGCCGCGCTCTACGACCCGGCCGCCTTCGCAGGGTTACGCGACCTGGCGTTGGCACGGACCGGTGCGGACTCCGGCACCATCAACGGCGTGGAGACCGGATCCGAGCGGATCCGTGCCGTGGTGGCCACCCAGCGCCGGGTGGTCCTGGTCACCGACCCGCGCCCACGGGCCGGTGCCTCCGCGCGCGACCAGGCCAAACTCGCCGCACTGGCAGCCAGGTTCATGCCCTGCCGCACCCGGGCGGTACATGGCATCACGGTCACCCTCTACGCGGTCCGGGGAGCCTGCGGCTGACCTGCGCGATGAAGGCCAGCTAGATGACTGGGCGTCAGAAAGGCTCTTTTTCAGATTAGTTGATCACTCGAGCGCTGTCGGGAGTCGCCCCTGCGACATGGTGGGCCGACTACGCCCGGAGCCCTGTCGATGGTCGTCGACGGCCCGGGAGCGAAGCGATGGCGCAGGCCGAGCAGCGACGGGCGGTCCGCGCTCGGGCCGTGGTGGTGCCCCGCCGATAACCGGTGGCGGCGACGGGCGCCCCGGACTACGGTGGCGTTGTTCGGGACGGTCCGTCAGGGGCCGTGCCGTCGGCTGTCGAGATGACGAGGGAGGTGGCGACCGTGGTGGCTGTCGTTGTCCGGCGCGTTGCCCGTGCCAAGAAGACCGGCGTTCCTACCTCCGTGGTCTCCGGCCGACCCCCTCTCGCAACCATGCGCTGACGCCCGAGCGTCGAACGCGCGCGGCCGGGGCCACCCTTTTCCCTGAAGGGTCATCCCCGTTGAACAACTTCTCCGTCGCCCCCCTGCTGTCCGGCTTCGGCTGGGACGAGGCGTGGGCTGCCGAGTTCACTCCCCTCGCCGAGGCCGGACTCACCCCCGCGCGTATCGCCCGGGTGGACCGCGGCCAGTGCGAGGTCGTGCTCGCCGACCCCGAGTCGGGCGAGTTCCGGACCGTACGGGCCGACTCGCGGCGGGTCCTCGACTCCGACCCGGTGAACAACCCGTGCACCGGTGACTGGACGGCCGTCGACCTGGCGGCCGAACCGATGGCCACCCTGGCGGCGCTGCTGCCGCGCCGTACCGCGATCGTCCGCAAGGGCGCCCGCATGAGCTCGGTGGGACAGGTCCTGGCGGCCAACATCGACTCCGTACTGATCGTGGTGTCGCTCACCGCCGAACCCGACCTCGGCCGGATCGAGCGCTTCCTGTCCCTGGCCTGGGAGAGCGGCGCCGAACCGCTGGTCGTCCTCACCAAGGCCGACACGGTGGACGACGCCGAGCACATCAGGTCCGATGTCGAACGGATCGCGCCCGGCGTGACCGTCCTGGTGGTCAGCGCCGAGACCGGCGAGGGGATCGACGTCCTGCGCGCCCGCCTCGGCGGTTCGACCGCGCTGATCGGCCAGTCCGGAGCGGGCAAGTCCACCCTGACCAACGCCCTGACCGGGACGGACACCATGGCCGTCCAGCGGACCAGGGACCGGGACGGGAAGGGCCGGCACACCACCACCACCCGGGAGCTGATCCCGCTGCCCGGCGGCGGCGTGGTCATCGACACCCCCGGGCTGCGCGGGGTCGGCCTCTTCGGTGGCGAGGGCCTGCGGCAGGCCTTCGGCGAGATCGAGGAACTGGCCGAGGACTGCCGCTTCCACGACTGCGGCCACAACACCGAACCCGGCTGCGCCGTGCGGGCCGCGCTCGCCAACGGCACGCTCTCGGAGCGCAGGTGGGAGAGCTACCTCAAGCTCCAGCGTGAGAACGAGTGGATCGCCTCCCGGACCGACGCCCGGCTGGCGGCCGCCCGACTGCAGCGGTGGAAGGCCGTGGCCAAGAGCATGCGCGGGCCGAACAGCCCGACCCGCCGCTGACCCTCGCCGTCCACCGCCGTGCGGCCGCTCCCGACCCCGGGGGTGGCCGCGCGGCGCCCGCTCCGACCGGCGGTCGCACGGCGCCCTGCCCCGCGACTCCCGCGCTGCTGACGGTCGTGTCCGATTTCCGCCAGTCGATGCCTCTCCGGTGACGCAGACTGGACAGCGTGATCGACGACGACACCCGCTACCGAGCCGTGGACAGCAGGGACGCCCGTTTCGACGGAGTGTTCTTCACTGCCGTCCGCACCACAGGCATCTACTGCCGGCCGAGCTGCCCCGCGGTGACTCCGAAGCGGGTGAACTGCACCTTCTTCCCCACCGCGGCGGCCGCGCAGGGCGCCGGCTACCGGGCCTGCCGTCGCTGCCGTCCGGACTCCGTCCCCGGGTCGCCCGAGTGGAACCACCGGGCGGACCTGGTGGGCCGCGCGATGCGACTGATCGGTGACGGAGTGGTGGACCGGGAGGGCGTCGCCGGGCTCGCCGACCGACTCGGCTACAGCTCACGCCAGTTGCAGCGCCAGCTGACCGCCGAACTCGGGGCCGGCCCGCTCGCACTCGCCAGGGCGCAGCGCGCCCAGACCGCCCGCCTGCTGCTCCAGACCACCGAACTGCCGGTCACCGAGATCGCGTTCGCGGCCGGCTTCGCCTCGGTCCGGCAGTTCAACGAGACGGTCCGCGAGGTCTACGACCGCACCCCGAGCGGTCTGCGCGCCGAGGTGGCGGGCGGCCGCCGCAAGCCGGCCCGAGGCGGCACGATCAGCCTCCGGCTCGCCTACCGGGGTGCCCTGGACAGCGAGCACCTGTTCGACTTCCTCACCTTGCGCGCCGTCCCCGGCGTGGAGGAGGTCATCCCCGGCGTGCAGACCGGGGTGGATGCAGGAGCCAAGGCCGGGCCGGGCGCCGACGCGCCGTCCGGTTCGGCCGCCGGAGCACGGAACGGCGTGCGCACCTACCGGCGCACCCTGGCGCTCCCGTACGGCCACGCCGTCGCCGAGGTGGACGGCCTCGGCCCGGACACCGATCCGCGTCGCGGCTGGCTCGACTGCCGCCTGCGCCTGACCGATCTGCGCGACCTCACCACCGCCGTGCACCGCCTGCGGGCGCTCTTCGACCTGGACGCCGACCCGGACGCCGTGGACGCCCGGCTCGGCGCCGACCCGGTGCTCGGTCCTCTGGTCCGGGCCCGCCCCGGCCTCCGTTCGCCCGGCCATGTGGACCCGCACGAACTGGCGGTTCGGGCGGTGCTCGGCCAGCAGGTCTCCGTCGCCGCCGCGCGTACGCTGGCCGGGCGGCTCGCGGGCAGGTACGGCGTGCCGCTGGCGGAGCCGGACGGCGGGCTGCGGGTGCTCTTCCCGAGCGCCGCCGCCCTGGCTGGGGCGGAGCCGGGCGACCTGGCCATGCCACAGTCCCGCCAGCGGGCACTCACCGGCCTGTGCACCGCGCTCGCCGGCGGCACGGTTCGGCTGGACGGTGGCGTCGACCGCGAGCAGGCCGCCGCCGCGCTGCTCGACCTCCCCGGGATCGGCCCGTGGACGGTCGGCTACCTGCGGATGCGGGCCCTCGCCGACCCGGACGTCTTCCTGCCGACGGACGCCGGGGTCAGGCACGGGCTGATCCGCCTCGGGCAGTCGGGCGACCCCAGGGCGGCCACCGCGGTCGCGCAGACCTGGGCGCCGTGGCGCTCGTACGCGGTCCACCGGCTGTGGTCCACGGCCTCGGCTGCGACCGGGGACGCGGAGCGGATAACTTCGGGCAGTGTTTCGAACAGTACGAAGGGTGAACAGGCATGACGACGGTGTTCACGACCATGGAGAGCCCGCTGGGCGTACTGCTGCTGAGCGGTGTCCTGGACGGCAACGGTCCGGCCGCACTGACCGCGGTGACCGCCCCCGGCCAGAAGGGGGCACTCGCCGAGCCCGCCCCCGACTGGGAACCGGACGCGCTGCCGCTGGCCCCGGCCGTGGAGCAACTGACCGCCTACTTCGCCGGTGAGCTCACCGTCTTCGACCTGCCGCTGGCACCGGTCGGCACCGAGTTCCGCCAGCAGGTCTGGTGTGCCCTGGAGGACATCCCGTACGGGACCACCGTCACGTACGGCGAACTGGGGGCGGCGGCCGGGCAGTCGCCGCGAGCGGTCCGAGCGGTCGGCGGGGCGGTGGGGGCCAACCCGCTGCTCGTGGTCCGGCCGTGCCACCGGGTGATGGGCGCCAACGGCGCACTCACCGGCTTCGCCGCCGGGATCGAGCGGAAGCGCTGGCTGTTGGAACACGAGCGCGGAACGCTCTTCTGACGTCCGGTCATCCGTCAGGGCCGCGGGGTTGGTGCTTCCAGGGGGAGAACTTCCCGCCGGGAGAGGCACTTTGAGGGTCGCGGGGAACTGCGCGAGAAGCCGAGCACTTCGGCGGAGGGTTGGCCGCACGGTTCCTCGGCTCCTGCCGGGACGTTCCGTGTGGAGGGTCAGAGACCGGGGCGGTCCTCGGGGGCGCCCGGGCCGGACAGGGCGGTGGCGAGCTGTTCCAGGCCGGGGAGGGCGCGCATGACGGCGTCGCGATCGGCCGGTGAGAGGCTCTCCAGGGCGTCGGCCATCCGGCGTTCGTGAGCGCGCTGCCAGTCCCTGAGCTGCTGATGCCCGGCCTCGGTCAGGGCGATCCGGGCGGTGCGGCGGTCACCGGGGTCGGCCTGCCGGTCGACGAAGCCGGCCTCCAGCAGCTTGCCGACCAGCCCGCTGACGGTGTTCGGGGCCAGCCGCTGGCGCGCGGCCAGTTCGCCGACCCGCAGTGGTGCGGCGGCCAGCGTCTGGAGTAGTTCGACCTGCGCCATCGGCAGCGATTCCCACGGGTACTCGGTGCGGATGCTGCTGCGCAGCGCGCGGCGCAGCCTGGTGATCACATCGGTGAGTCGCTGGGCGCGCTCGATCGCCACGGCCTTCTCCAGTGCGGACTCGTCACCGGTGTCGGTGGGGTCGGGGGAGGTGGGAGAAGGGTTGGGCAGCGATGGCATGGCGGACAGCGTAGCGCCTCTTATGTCGCTGGTTCGGCCCGCGACCAGCTCTGTCGACGATTGCATCGCATGCCGAGATGATCGTCAGAAGTTAATGTCTGCATGCGAGTGGTTCTGTGTGCGACATGGCTTGAGGCGCCTGCCTTTCCTGGTTCTGCTACTCGCAGGCGCCGACCAGTACCGCTCTCCAAGAGGTGACCCGCACGCCAAGCAGGACGGGGTGTGGTGGGCCAGCCGGTCCACCACACCCCGTCCTGCTTCGCAGGTCGTCCGATCGCCCGTCAGGAGAGCGGCTTGGCACCGCGCTCCGCGAGCATGCCGGTGATCAGATCGATCTCGGAGCGCTGCCCGTTGACCATGGTCTGGGCGAGCCGCTTCTCCACCGGGTTGGTGCTGAGGTCGACATAGCCCTGGGCCATCGCGACCCCGCCCTTGTGGTGCTCGATCATCAACTGGAGGTAGTACACCTCGGCGTCCCGGCCGCTGAGCCCGCGCAGTCTGTCCAGTTCGGCGTTGGTGGCCATGCCCGGCATCAGCGAGCCGTCGTGCGCCGCGTAGGCGTGGTCCATCTTCATCCACGTCATCGGCGGGGCGGCCGAGCTCTGGGTCAGCCCCCACTGGTCGAGCCAGCCCATCAGCATCCCGCGCTGGTTGGCCTGGGTGTTGATGATGTCGAACGCCAGGTTGCGGACCGCGGGGTCCTGGGTGCGGTCCCGGACGATGAACGACATGTCGATCGCCTGCTGGTGGTGCGTCGCCATGTTCCGGGCGAACCCGGCCTCGGGCGAGTCGGTCGACGGCGCGGCCGCCACCGTCCCCGCCGCGGTCGAACCGCCGGCCATCAGCGCCGGGGTCCCCAGCCCGAGGGCCACGGCGGCGGCCAGCGCGGCCGGCCACCACATCCGCCGCCTGCGCGGCTTCACCAATTCCTCGATGTGCTCGATCGTCTCCGCCGCGTCCACGGATTCCACGGCCTCCACCGCCTTCTTCGGGTGCGGATCGTCCACGGTCACGCTTCCGGCCACGCCCTCACCACCGGTCACTGGGCGGTGCTGCACGACGCGCCCGGCTCCTGGGTCTGCGGGCCCTGCACGTACTTGGTGAAGAACTCGTCCACGCGCGGGTCCTTGGCGTTGTCCAGGACCAGCTGGGTGCCCCAGGCGGACAGCGTGATGGTGCCCTTCTCGTCCGGGTACGGGCTCATCAGCGAGTACGGGGTCGCCTTCACCTTGGCCGACAGCGTCTTGAGGTCGTCAGCGGTGGCCTTGGCGTTGTAGGTGACCCAGACCGCGCCGTGCTCCAGCGAGTGCACCGCGTTCTCGTTCGCGAGCGGCTTGTCGTAGACCGTGCCCATGCAGTTGGCCCAGACCGGGTTGTGGTCGCCGCCGACCGGGGGGGTCTGCGGGTAGTTGACCTTGGTCTCCACATGGTTGCGGGAGAGGTCGGAGTAGGTCTTCACGCCCGGGATCGGGGCCTTCGCGGCGGTGTCCTTGGCGTCCTGCTTCGACTTGGCGTCCAGCGCGACCCAGGCGCCGACGCCGATCATCCCGGCGACCAGCACGCTCGCCGCGCCGATCGCCACGAACTTGTTGCGCCGGTCGCGGCGCTGCTCCGCGGCCCGGAGCTCGGCGATCCGAGCCCGTCGGTCGGCCGCCCCGGCCTTGCCTGCCGCGGGCTGGTCGTTGCCCGGCTTGTTCGACTGCTTCGATGCGGAACCCATGGGAAGTGTCCTTGTCCCCGCCGTGTGTCAGGACACGGCGGTATGCGGTGTGGAGGGGATGGCGGAGCCGCCGGCCGTCCGCGGAGGGCGGCGCGGGCCGACGGTGGGTTCCGCTTAGGACCGGTGGACCTGAAGCACGTGCAGGTCGGGCGCGTGGTCGAGCCCGGTCGGCGCGGTGGGCGCGGCCGGGCGGGGCAGCGCCTCGGGCGAGACCGGCTGGTTCGGCACGGCGGCCGCCGGCTGCGGCGGCGCGTTCGGCAGCTGGGACTCCTGGGCGCAGAACGGGTGGCTGGAGCAGCCGCTGCCGGGCACCGGGTGATCACCGTCGACCGAGCACCAGGTCAGCGGCAGGACACCGTCGACCGGCAGGCCGTACGGGGTTTGGGTGGTGACGCCACGCCCATGGGTGCCGCTCGCGCGGGTGGCCGGCGCGGCGCGGTGTGCGGTGGCGGCCGACGGGTCGGGCAGCGCAACGGTCACGGTGGTGGCCGGGGTGTGCCCGGGCTTCGCCGGCGCGGCCTGGGCACGGCCCGCGCAGGGCAGCATGGCCAGCAGACCGACCAGTAGCAGGACCAAGAGCGCGCCCGCCGGGCGGCCCGCGGTGCTGGCCCTCCCCGGCTGCGGTGCGGTGGCTCCCGGCGCGGTCATGCGCACATATTAATCAGCCGAACGAGCGAAGCGATGCCCCTTGCAGGCCTTCATTTTCGGGCTCCGTGGCCCGCATTCGGTACCGAATCCTCCCCGGTCCGGGCAGTTCCGGCCAGGTCGGGACCGATCGGGCGCATCGGTGGCCGGAATGCTGCCCCCACCGGGTGACCGGTTGTCCGCGATTCCCGGACAGCGTCGTTCTCGTTGGGGACAATGACGTCGAGTTCGGCACCCCAGCCCGCTCGGCAGACGGCAGTACATGAACGAGGAGCCGCCAGATGAGCGACCAGGGCGCACCCCGGCACCACCGGCCGGACGACGGCTGGTGGCACATGGTGTACGCGGGCCCGGCGGGCACCCTGCCGGACACCCCCGGTGCCACCGCGGACGAGGGCAGCGTCGACGACTGGTTCGACACGGTGGTGGGGATGATCGGCGTGCGGCGGGCCGGGGCCCCGAGGGTGGGCGCCCAGCGAGCGGGCGATTCGGTTGCGGGTGGTACGCACGACCTACGGGGCATGGGCAGGAACCGCGAACAGGCCCCCTCGGCGGCGGACCACAGCGGTCGGCCGGGCTCGGCCGACTCCCTGGAGCCACACGAGGGATCGGCGGGGAGCGGGCGTCCGGTCCCCGCCGAGGTCAGCGTCGACGACTGGTTCGACACGGCTGCCGGCGTGATCGGTGCGAAACGCGCTGCGCCGCAGTCACCTCCGGAACCTGCCGCTGAGACCGAGCCCGCGCCCGCACCCGCGTCTGCGGCCGAGCGTGAACCCGAGGCTGCGTGCGAACCTCCGGCCGGACGTGAGCCTGTGGTTGTGCCCGAGTCAAGGCCTTCGGCCGATCCGGGCCCTTCGGCGGAGTGCGAGCCCGGGCCTGGGGCAGAGCCCGGACCTGTGCCCGCCACGGTGGTGGCCGCCGGGAAGCAGCCCAGGCCTGAGCCGCCCAGCCTGGTCAAGCCCGCCGGCGAACGCGACGCCCCGGCCGCGCCCGAGCCACCGGCCGCGCCCGAGCCACCGGCCGGGCCGCAGACGCCCGGTGTACCAAACCGGCCGGGGACACCACGGGCGCCGGGCATGTCGGAAGTACCGAAGGAACACGCTCCCCGGTCCGAACCGTCCGCCGTTTCGGCACCGGCCCCCGCTGCCACCCCGGCCGCCGAGGTTGCCGAGACCAGCGAAACCCGCGGAACCGGCGGAACCCGCGAAACCCGCGGAACCAGTGAAGCCGCCGACGCCGCCGAAACCGGTGAGGCCGCGCCCCGACCGCCGTCCCCGCGACGGCCGTCCCCGCGCCCGGCCCCCCAGCACCAACAGCCGTACCCCGTCCCGCACATCGGCGAGCGCCCGCCCACCTACGGGCCCGAGCCGACCACCCTGCCCGTTGCGGAGCCGGACGGCCTCGCCACCCTCGCCCCGGACACGGTCATCGAGGGCGCGCAGTGCGGCCCGGCGACGCTTCGGGCCGTCTCCGTACGCGGGGACTCCGGCCGCTACCGTGGCGAACCCCGGCGGGACTCGCTCCTGGTCACCCGTTTCGGCGAGGGCGAGGAGGGCCTGCTGCTGGCGGTGCTCGCCGCGCCCGGCCATGGGCGGCTGCAGTCCGCGGCGGCAGCGGCCGAGGCATGCCGTCAGCTCGCCGCCGCGATCGGCCGCAGTCGGCCCGAACTCGCCGCCGACCTCCGGGCCGGTGCCCGCGATCGCCTCCGGTACGGCCTGCAGCGCCTCACCGCGCGTGCGGCCGCGCCGCTCCGAGCCGGCGAACCGTCAGCCGGGCCGGCCGCCGCGGCGGACTCCGGATCCGCCGCCCCCGCCGGCCCGGCAGCCCCGCACGCCGCCGGATCGCTGCACTGCCTGCTGCTCTCGCTGGACCCGGAGGCCACCCACCGGGCCGCGTTCGGCACCGGAGCGGGCGGCCTCTACCTGCTGCGTTCCGGCCACTGGATCGACGCGTACGGAGCCAGGCTGCTGCACCACCCCGACGGCAGCCAGCCCGTACCGCCGCCCTCGGTGGCGCCCCCGCGCCCGTTCCGCTTCAGGCTCGTCCCGGCCACCCCGGGCGACATCCTGCTGCTCTGCTCACCGGGTCTGGCCGAGCCGATCGCCGAGGAACCGGCCGTAGCACGCTTCCTGTCGAGCCACTGGGCCCACCCGCACCCGCCGGGAACGGTCGACTTCCTCCGCCAGGTCCAGGTACGTGCCAAGGGTTACACCGACGACCGTACGGCGGCGGCCCTCTGGACGGAGTAGGGACGGAGCAGCCGGCCGGCAGTCCCGGCGCTGGTTCAACGCGGGCTCAGCGCGGGCTCAGCGCTTCGGCCCCAGCAACGCCGTCGTGACGGACGCGACCTGCGCGGCGGCCTCGTCCCGGCTCGCCCCCGGGAGCCCGATCGCGATCGGCACCGCGAAGCCGTCCAGCAGCGCGCGGATCTGGACGGCCCGGTCGTGCGCCCCGCCTTCCGTGAACTCGCCCGCCGCCACGCCCTCCTCGATCAGCGCGACCAGGTCGGCCTGCCAGGGCGCCTCGATCTCCAGCTGCCCCTGCCGGATCTCCGCGCTCGACGGTGAACGCCCCCACACCTCGACCCAGAGGATCCAGCGCGGATCCCCGGGTCCCTCGGGCAGGTACAGCTCCGTGTAGGCCGCGAGCCGCGCCCACACGTCACCGCCGGCGCTCTCGCCGCCGCCTTGACCGCCGCCGCGCTCCAGCGCGGCGCGGCGGCGTACGCCCAGCTGCTCCTCGCTCCAGCGCAGGGTCTCCAGCAACAACTGGTCCTTGCTGCCGAAGTAGTAGAGGAGGTGCCCGGCGCTCATCTGGAGCTGTTTGCCGAGCCCCGCCATCGTCAGCTTCGCGACACCGTGTTCCGCGATCGCAGCCCGAGCGGCGGCGAACACCTCCTCGCGCGGCCGCGCAGCCCGGCGCGCCCGTGCCTGCGCCATCTGCTCTTCCTCCTCCTGACCCGCTCCGACCGGCCTCCCACGATAAGGCTTCGATGACCTCGGGCCCTGGTGAGCCGGGGCGGGGCCGGCGCGGTTCGGGGCTCGTCCGGGATGGTGTGCCGTCAGGGCCGCCCGACCGCGCGAACACGGCCCCCACTTCGCCGTCGAACGGTCGCCGGCAGTGATCAACGGTACCGGTGGGAACGCGCTCTCAAGGATGAGTTGAGGTGCGTCGCGGTTGACGTGCGCCCGCAGGGGACATCGCCGCCCATTGCCCCTGCCGACCTGCGCTCGCCGCCCGGTCGCGGCCGCGACTCCCACGGGACAGTCGGCCGGTTCGTCGGTACCTCCAGCCCTGAGCAGCACTGACCGGTTGCGGAGTGCCCGTCGACACAGGACGCGCCGTGTCCCTTCAGCTGGACCGGTAGCGGCGGAGCAGGGCGGGCCGGGCCCGGTCGCGGTCGTGTCCGTGGCAGAACTCCGTTCGGCCGCAATGGAGTTAGGTTATGCAGGTGAAAGGTCAGCGATACGGTGGATGCCCAGAACCGACCGCGCCGAACTGGAGCTCAACCACCATGCCGAACTCGAACGACTCGACCGCCCTCCGGCCCCGCGAGGTCCTGACCCGCTTTCGGCAGGCGATAGTCGACAAGTCCGCCGATGCTCTGGCCGAGTTGTACTCCCTCGACGCCGTCCACGAATTCCCGTTCCTCTTCCCGGGCATGCCCGACAGCTACCAGGGCCGGGAGGAGATCCGGGCCGGCTACCGGGCCGCCTGGGGAGCGAGTCCCGCGCAGCCGAGCGAAGTTCGCGAGGTCGCCGTGCACGAGAGTGCCGACGGCGAGGTGATCGTCACCGAACAGATCGTCCTCGGGACGCTGGCCACCACCGGCCGCCCCTTCAGCCTCCCCGGCCTTCTGGTGCTCAGAATCCGCAACGGCCAGATCGTGCACGCCCGCGACTACATGGACGGGCTCGGTGTCGCGCACGCCATGGGCCGGCTGACCGCCGTGGCCGCCCAACTCGACGGGACGGCCGCAGCGCTCCGGGCGTGACCGCTGGCCGGAGGCTGACGGGCAGGACGGAACTGGCTCGTGGGGCTCGGGAAGGGCCGGCCCGCTCCCGAATGCCTTCGGAGTGGACCGGCCGGTTCGTGGCGTGCGCTGGAGCATGCCGTATCGACCGCATGTTGCACGAGTGATCGGAGCGGCGGCGTGCGGCGAGGCGAGGCGGAGCAACTTCTCGCACTGCTCAGCTGTTGATCAAGTCCGTGCACCGATGGGCATCCCATGGTGCGACTTCGTGCATCCAACTACCTTGATCTAAAAGAAATATGAGTTTTCATCCGCTTTTAATTCCCCATGTGCAACCGATGGTCGAGTTACGCAAGTCCGTATGGGCACGCCAATGACCCGTTTGAGAGACAGGCAGCATGCGCAAGCTGTTCCGATTCGTTGACTGGACCCTGACGCCCGACCGCGAGCCGGACGCGCCTGAGATCCTCCACATGTACCGCTGCCTGGGGGAGGACGAGGACGGCAAGCCGTGCGGCGCCGAGGGGCCGGTCTGCGAGGACTTCGAGACCGCGCAGAAGTGGCCGTTCGAGCACATCAAGGAGCAGCAGGAACACCGTAGTTACACCCATGTGGCGATCACGCCCTGGCTCATGGTGCCCGGGGAGGAGCCCTGCTGAGAGACGCCGCCGTCCCGGTCGGAATCGCGGTTGTTGCGCCACTTCCGGCCGGTGTGCGACGAGCCCCTGAGCGCTCGTCCGGACCTTGCGGTTCTCGATGTCCATCGCACCCTTGGACTGGGGCGTTGCGATGACCGCTAGGCCTGTCGGACTCCGCCCAGGACTCCCGTGGTCTGGCCAGGCATTGAGAGTAACTCGCCCGTACGCCAGTCCAGCGCCAGGCTCGATGCGGGCTGCGGCCTTTCTGTGGAGCCGGGCTGTTCCGGGCGCCCCCAAGTGCAAGGTGGGCCCGACTCCGATCTCCCACACCTCAGCGCCATGACCTCGAACGACGTCAGGCTTTCGGCTGCTGCAGCGTGATGCTGATATTCCGATCCCCGACTACTCGGTCTGCGTCACATCTAGTGCGCTGGAACAGATGGGGCGGGTGCGGGCGGCGTAGGAGCGGGCGGCCACGATGAGGCCGATGCCCAGACCACCGAATGCCAGGCCGCCGAACTCGACAAACCAGGTGATCCCCGAGCTGGTGGTGAACGGCGGGGACGGCTTGATCTTGGGCAGTACGCCGACAGCCATGAGCGGGGCCATGACGGTGAGGACGGCCCCGTACATCGTCAGTGGGATACCGGTCAGCCAGGCCGGAATCAAGGGCAGCAGGCGCGGGACCCGTCGTCCGGACAGGAACAGCGTCCAGCGGGGGAACACCTGCCCCCACACGTACAGCAGCCCCAGCAGCAGGAAGGTCCCGACCATCGCGGCCAGCACGGTCACGTCGATCCCCGCCGACGCGGTTGCCTTCGCCGGGCCCGACGCGCCGACACTCGTCACCCTCTGCCAGTCATCGCCCGCGACGCCGAGCGCGTTGCCGCCCAGCGTCCAGATGGTCTTGGATCCCGCCCACGGCAGGAGTCCGCACATGAGCAGGTACACCGCGACGCGGGTGCGCCTCGGGGCTCGGGAGGTGGCTGGGTGGGCGAGCGGGCCGTCGCTGGTGCCGGCGTGCGGGCGCCCGCAGCGCGGGCAGTCGCCGCGCAGCCGTCGGCGGTACGACAAACTTACGAGGAGCAGGAGGGCAGCGCCGGCCGTGTTCAGCAGCACCTGGGCCAGACCGGTGGCGCTCTCGACCCCCGAGAGCGTCACAATCGTCACGAAGTAGATCGGCAGGCCATTCGTCCCCACGACGAACACCAGGAGCGCCGTGATCAGCGCCGTCGCCGCCACAACCCGGCCAGGCCCGGCGAGAGTTCGGGTGCTGGCCAGGCAAGCGCCGCCGGCCAGGAGCGCGAGGGCCGCCAGGAAGAGCTGGACCCCCGGCGCGTACGAGGAGTGCTCCTTCCATTGCACGGTGGTGCCCGTCACCGCCCAGGTGACCTCGACCGCGGCGTACAACACACCCCACAAAGCAGCGGCCTTGGGTACCCACATGGGCCACCGCCGCCACCACGACATCCGCCCCGGGCTTGCGCTAGGTGGCCTAGGAACACCGCCTACCTTCGAGTTCGCAGGAACAGCCATTGTGACCCCCGTGTATCCGGATTGCCGACACCTCAAGACTCCCCGTCACCCACGCTGATCACATCCATCCCACGGATCATCCGGCCTTCCCCCGCGCGGGGGAAGGCCGGATCGTGAGCGTCAACCCGGCAGATAGCCATGGGAGAGGAACCGACCCGAACACTGAGGAACACTCCCCAGATCGAAAACCCCCACCGCACCAGTCCGCGAACGGCTCGCCGCAGCCTCGTAGACCAGCGGTCCGTCACCCTGCCCCCGGGTGGCGGACCACTCCACTCAACCGGTCACGCCTGCTCGGCAGGCTCCACCTTGGCGCGCGACCGCTGCCCTTCGTAGGTCGGCACTCCGCCGCCGACCCTCACCGCGATGCCGGGGATGATCAGCGGCCACGCCGAGTCCGCCCGGCCGGCCAGCGTCTAGTGGTTGCCCAGCTGCCCCAGCTTCAGCCGCAGTGCGAGTTGCGCTGATAGTTGGTGCTGGAACCGATGCCGCCACCCCAGTCGATGCAGGTGCCCGCCCCGTAGACGACCTTGGGTCCGGCGTAGGTGGTGTACTGGCCGACGTCGTCCCACCAGCGGTCATCCACCCGCCGGATCGAGGCGGTAACTTCGATCGGCGCGCCCGGGTTGTCGCGGACGGTCACCACGCAGTTGAAACCGTTCGACTGGTTGTACGTCAGGAATACCGTGCCGCCGTCGAGCGGCAGCGAGTCGATGACGTAGTAGCCGGAACCGCAGACGCCGTTGTAGTCGGCGGCCTGGGCCTCACCGGCCGTCGCTATCAGACCGGCAGCGACAGCGGCCGGTACCGTCACTGCGGTGACGAGCCGTCGGGTGAGCCTGTTCAAGAAGCATCTCCTTCGGAACGGCCTTCGGGTGACCCCGTGCCGAAATCTTGATCATGGACGTCGGGAGTGTACGAGCCACCTGTGTCACGCGCAAAGCTCTCCGGCTCCGGTTCGCTGTCGCCGGTAGTACGGCGAGCGCGGCGGTCCTTGGCCTGCCGCCGGCGCTGGCGGCCGGCCCTATCGCGTCCCGACCCTCCAATCTGGGGCGCAGACCTGAACACGGCGCCTCCGCCTGGCCTTTGGCCGGGCGGGGGCCTTTCCGCGTTCAGCGACTAGTCAGGCCCAAGCGAGCACCCCGGCGGCCTCAGCCAGCTGCAACGTCTCCTGCCGCATCGACCGCGGCGCCTTCCGCCACAGCTCCGCCACCACGGCGCGGGCCTGCGGCGTGAACTTCACGGTCTCCGCCGAGATGTCCAACGCGGTGCCCATCACGTGCAGCGCTGCCGTCCGGTCGCCCCGGTCCAGGTGCGATCGGGCGGAGTCGACCCACAGCCGGGTCCGGCGCTCCGTCGACGGGATCGAGTCCGGATCGAGCCTCGTCCGCCAGCGTCAACGCTCTGCCCGAGCTGCGAAGTTCGGTGGCGACGCTGACGGCGTGCAGGTCCACATTCGCCCGGCCGAAGACGGTAGCCAACTCCGCGTATCCGGCCGGCAGCGACTTCGCGACCTGGTCGGCGGTGTCCCAGTGGTTCCAGGCCGAGCCATCCCGGCCGTCGCGCGCCCGGATGTGCTGGACGACTGGACCACGCGGTTCGTCGCCCAGCTTGCCGCGCCCCGCGCACAGCGGATCGTCCTGTCGCGCGACGGCCACACCGAAACCGTCCTGATCGACGTGGAGGCCGGCGCGTGGGCATGCCTGGTCGAGGACGGAGATCGCTGGACGGTGCGGCAAGGCGGGCCGGCACAGATCTGGGACGCGGTGGAAGAGCGCATCAGTCGCTGGCGCACGGACGGAGCCCCGCCGCTCAGCCGGTTCGAGATCACAGTGACCCCGGACCGGCAGACGGTCAGCTGGCCGTCGCCCTGAACTGGTAGCCGCGGTACACAGAACTCCCGCTGCAGCCCCGTGGGAACCACGGTGGGTGCCGACATTTTACGCTCGGCAGCCTAGTGGCCCTGCGGTCCGTCCTGTACCCGCCAAAGGGTGGGTTGATCTTGCTAGGAGCTGCTAGCTTCTCCCGGATTCGTTCGATGTAAACGCACAGGTCAGCGCCATGACCTCGAACGACGTCACGCCTTCGGCTGCTGCTGCGTGATGCAGTGGATGCCGCCGCCGTTGGCGAAGATCTCGCGGGCGTCGACCAGTTCGACCTTGCGGCCGGGGTAGGCGTCGCCGAGGATCGAGGCGGCGACCTGGTCGCGGGGGTCGTTGAAGGCGCAGAGGATGACGGCGCCGTTGGCGACGTAGTGGTTGATGTAGGAGTAGTCGACCGGCTCGCCGTCCTCGTCGGTCAGGACGGTGGGGGCGGGGAGTTCGATGACCTCCAGCTGGCGGCCGGCAGCGTCGGTGGAGGTGCGCAGGACGGTGAGGATCTCCTTGCAGACCTCGTGGTCGGGGTGGGCCGGGTCGGGTTGGACGTGGGCCAGTACGACGCCCGGGCGGACGAAGGAGGCGACGATGTCGATGTGGCCGCGGGTGCCGAACTCGTCGTAGTCGCGGGTGAGTCCGCGCGGGACCCAGATGGCCCTGGTGGTGCCGAGCTGGGCGTGCAGCTCGGCCTCGACGGCCTCCCTGGTCCAGTCGAAGTTGCGGCCCTCGCCGAGTTGGACGGTCTCGGTCACCAGGACGGTGCCCTCGCCGTCGACGTGGATGCCGCCGCCCTCGTTGATCAGCTTCGAGACGAAGCGGCGGACACCGGTCAGTTCGGTGATCTTCTCGGCGATGTGCTGGTCGTTGTCCCAGCTGGCCCAGGACTGCGCGCCCCAGCCGTTGAACACCCAGTCGGTGGCGGCGACTTCGCCCTTGCCGTCGACCAGGAAGGTAGGGCCGATGTCGCGCATCCAGGCGTCGTCCAGCGGGCGCTCGACCAGCTCGACCTCGGCGGAGACGTAACGGCGGGCGGCCTCGGCCTCGCCGATGTTGACGATCATCGTGACCGGCTCGTACCGGACGATGGTGTTGGCGACCTTGGCCCAGGCCTCGCGGCCGGCGTGCAGGTGCTCCGGGGTGTCGAAGGTCTGGTTGGCGGTCGGGAACGCCATCCAGGTGCGCTCGTGGGGGTGCCACTCGGCGGGCATCCGGAAACCGAGGGATGCGGGAGTCGTCATCAGGGGGACGTCCTAAGTCAGCTGCGGTGTGGGGGAAACCGGGGGTCGGGGGATACGGCGGGTCAGAGGAAGTACAGGCGGCTCAGCGAGACGCTGTCGGCGGGTGCGGAGCGCAGCGGCGAGCCGTCCAGGGAGACCAGTCCGGTGTCGGCCTCGACGTCGACACGGCCGATCCGGGCGTTGCGGACCATGTCGCGCGGACCGATGCCGCGGGTGTTCCGGACGCCCACGCGCCGCCTGCGGGTGGGGAGTTGGTCGGCGGCGACGTCCAGGTAGGAGGCCGCGGCCGCGGCCTGGGCGACGAAGGCGACCGAGATGTCCGCGGCCGTGGCGCCGTGCGCGCCGAACTGCGGCCCCAGTACCAGGGGCTCGCAGCGGTCGGTGGAGGCGTTGGGGTCGCCGACCACTCCGTACGCGGGGAATCCGGCCTTGAGCACCAGCTGCGGCTTGGCGCCGAAGTGGTCGGGTCGCCAGAGCACGATGTCCGCCAGCTTGCCCACCTCCAGCGAGCCGACCTCGTGGGCGAGGCCGTGTGCGATGGCGGGGTTGATGGTGAGCTTGGCGATGTAGCGCAGCACGCGCTCGTTGTCGTCGCCGCTCGCGCTGGTGCCGTACGAGCCGGTGCCGTCCAGCGGGCCGAGTTCGACCTTCATCTTGCCGGCCATCGCGAAGGTGCGGCGCACCGTTTCACCGGCCCGGCCCATGCCCTGGGCGTCGGAGGAGGTGATGCCGATGACCCCGAGGTCATGCAGCACGTCCTCGGCGCCCATCGTGCCGGCCCGGATGCGGTCGCGGGCCATCTTGGCGTCCCCGGGCAGGTCGACCTTCAGGTCGTGGGCGGAGACGATCATGTCGAAGTGCTCGCCCAGCGCGTCCCGGCCGAACGGCAGGGTCGGGTTGGTGGAGGAGCCGATCACGTTCTCGACGCCGGCCATCTTCAGCACGTTGGGGACGTGTCCGCCGCCGCAGCCCTCGATGTGGAAGGCGTGGATGGTGCGGCCCTCCAGCACGGCGAGGGTGTCCTCGACCGACAGGCACTCGTTCAACCCGTCGGTGTGCAGGGCGACCTGGACGTCGTACTCCTCGGCGACCCGCAGCGCGGTGTCCAGGGCGCGGGTGTGCGCGCCCATGTCCTCGTGCACCTTGAAGCCGGAGGCGCCGCCCTCGGCCAGCGCCTCGACGAGCGGGGCGGCGTCGGAGGACGAACCGCGGCCCAGGAACCCGATGTTGACCGGCCAGGCGTCGAAGGCGTTGAAGGCGTGCCGCAGCGCCCAGGGGGAGTTGACTCCGACGCCCCAGACCGGGCCGAACTCCTGGCCGATGATCGTCGTCACGCCGGAGGCCAGCGAGGCCTCCATGATCCGCGGGGACAGCAGGTGGACGTGGGTGTCGATGGCGCCGGCGGTGGCGATCATCCCCTCACCGGAGACGATCGTGGTGCCGGTGCCGACGACCACCTCGACGCCGTCGAGGGTGTCGGGGTTGCCCGCGCGGCCGATCGAGACGATCCGGCCGTCCCGGATGCCGATCGAGGTCTTGCGGATGCCCTGGACCGCGTCGATCACCAGCACATTGCTGATCACCACGTCGCAGGTGTCGCGGACGGCGGCGGCCTTGAGGTGCAGTCCGTCACGCGCGGTCTTGCCGAAGCCGGCCAGGAACTCCTCGCCGGGCGCCTGCGAGTCGGACTCCACCCGGATGATCAGACCGCTGTCGCCGAGGCGGATCCGGTCGCCCGCGCGGGGGCCGTGGACGGAGATGTAGTCGTGGGGGGTGATCGCGGTCATGCTCCCGCCTCCGGGCAGTCGTGCGGGGTTCGGGCTGGGGGTGTGGGGGTCGTCCCCCGCGGGGTGGCTGCGTCGTGGGGGGTGAGCGCGGTCACGACTCGATCTCCGCGTCGTCGAACTTGGTCAGGTAGCCGGTGGCGCGGGCCTTGGCGAGGGCGGCCTCGCGGGCGCCGGGGGCGTCCAGCGGTCCGTCGACCAGGCCGGCGAAGCCGATGGCGACGCGCTCGCCGCCGATCGGGACCAGGCCGACTTCCACGGTGGCACCCGGGTCGAAGCGGACGGATGAGCCAGCCGGTACCGCGAGGTGGGTGCCGTAGGCGGCCTCCCGGTCGAAGGCCAGGCGTGGGTTGGCCTCGAAGAAGTGGAAGTGCGAGGTGACCGAGATCGGCACCGGTGAGGTGTTGTGCACCAGCAGCACGACCGTCTCCTCGATCGGGTCGTAGCCCCTGCCCTGGCCGAGCAGGGTGGTGCCGGGTGCCTCCTCGCCGAGTGAGCCCGCGCCCTTGAACGGGTCGGTCACCACCGCGAGGCGGGTGCCGTCGTCGAACACGGCCTCGACCTGGATGACGGTGACCACGTCCGGGACGCCCGGCAGCACGTCGTCGGCGGTGAGCACGCTGCGGCCGGCCTCGATGGCCTCGGCGAGTCGGAGGCCGTCGCGGGCCGCCTCGCAAACGGTGTCGGCGATCAAGGCGGTGGCCTCGGGGACGTTGAGGCGGACGCCTCGGGCGCGCCGGGCGCGGGCCAGTTCGGCCGCTGTGAAGATCAGCAGCCGGTCCCGTTCGGTGGGGGTCAGTCGCACGGTTCCTCGCTCGCGGGATGCCGGTGGAGCCGGTGTCAGGGGCGGTCGGGGCGGGGTTCTCGAACTTGTTAGAACGTCGTTCAAACAACTCTCGGTCATTGAACCCGGGCCGGGCCGCCATGTCCAGCGTTGCCCGTGGCGGGGCGATCGGCGCGCCGGATGTCGCAATCGAGTATTCGGCTACCCATGAGTATCAGGGGCCTGATATAAACAAGGCGCCTTGCAATCATGAAGAGGCGCCTTGTAGACCGACCCCTGCAGGGTCGAGTACGTCCGAGCCGTGAGGAGCGCAGCCGTGCGCGCTGTCCGTTACACCCGTACTGGTGGCCCCGAGGTCCTGGAGATCGCCGAGGTGCCGGCCCCGCGGCCGGGAGAGGGCGAGGTCGCCATCGACGTCAGCCATGCGGGTGTCCACTTCGCCGACGTGATGTTCCGGCGCGGCCAGTTCCCGCTGCCGCTGCCCGCCGTCCCGGGGCTGGAGGTGGCCGGTGCGGTCGCCGAGCTCGGCCCGGGCGTCACCGCGCTGCGGGTCGGCCAGCCGGTGGTGGCGGTGCCGACGGGCTTTGGCGGCAATGCCGAGCGGGTCATCGCGAGCGCCGTCACCACCGTCCCGCTGGAGGGCGAACTCGCGGGTCTCGACCCGGCGTTGGCCGCCGGTGCGGCCTGCAACGCGGCCACCGCCGTCGGCACCCTGCGCGGTGCGGCCCGGGTCGAGAAGGGGGATCGGGTCCTGGTCCTCGGCGCCTCGGGCGCCTTGGGACTGCTGCTCGGCCGGCTCGCCCGCACCCTGGGTGCCGCCCTGGTGGTCGGCGCCGCGAGCACCCCGGAGCGTGCCGCCCGGGCGGTCCGGGCGGGCTACGACCACGCCCTGACCTACGGCGAACTCGCCACGAAGCTCGATGAGTTGACCGATGGGCAGGGGTATGACGCAGTGATCGACTCGGTCGGAGGCGAGCCGCGCGAGCAGGTCAGGGGGCTGCTCGCGGTGTTCGGCCGGCACGTGGTGATCGGCAACGCCGCCGACCGGGACATCACGCTGGACGCCAACCAGGTCTGGTACGAGAGCTTCACGCTCGCCGGCTACAACCTCGGCGGCGTCCTGGGCCGCCGCCCCGACCTGCTGCGCGCGCACCTGGAGGAGGGCCTGCGCCTGGTCGCCGACGACACCCTGCAGCTGGACGTCGAGGAGATCGGCTGGGACGGCGTCGCGGAGGCGCATCGCAGGCTGGAGGGCCGCACGGCGATCGGCAAGTACGTGCTGCGGGTGCGCTGAACCTCCCGGCCCGGGCCGCGGGGGGCGGGGGGGGGGGGTGGTCGGGGCCCGTCCGGGCCCCGACCGGTGCCGCTGCCGGCACCGGCGGAAGTGAGCGCAAGCTAAGGAGAGGCTGCGGCCCATGACCACCGACCCCGCCGAACTGCTCGCCGGACCTCAGGGCGCCCAGCTGCGCCTAGGGCTCGCGATCAAGCAGGCCGAGCAGGCCATGATGGCGGCCAAGGCCGACGCACTGCGCGAACTCGACCTGACCGTCCCGCAGTACGCCGTGCTGCTGCAGCTGACCGAGCGGCCCGAGATGTCGGGCGCCCAACTGGCGCGCGGGGCGGCCGTCACACCGCAGACCATGGCGGGCGTGCTGGCCAATCTGGAGGCCAAGGGGCTGATCGAGCGTGAACCCTCCGAACTGCACGGGAAGGTCCTGGTGACCAGGCTCAGCGAGGCCGGCCGGGCGGTGGTGGCGGAGGCCGACGCTCGCGCGGTCGGGATCGAGTCCGCGCTCTGGACGGCTTTCGACGAGTCCGAACGTGACCTGTTCCGTGGCTTTCTCCGACGGGTGACTTCCGTACTGCACAGGTGAATGACGCACCTGCCGGGGGGAACGGTGCTCAATCGGCCGCTCGCGGAAGCGGCTTTCCAGCCAACCGAACAGTGGTCGGGAACCGTATACGGCGCGCGCAAACCTCCGACAGGCCCTGAAAAGGATCACTCGGGAGCCTCCGAGCTCCGCTTTCACACCATGTGACCGCCTACGCACTGTTGCGAACGTCGATGACTGGGCATGAGGATGGTCGGCAGAACGTTGGACGGACCGACCGATGGGGGACGCGATGGCCGGCCGTCCGGACAAAGTGGGGGCGTACGGTGATGGATGGTCAGGCGAGGTTTCCGCGCCAGCGGACGGCTTCGAGCAGTGACACGGTCACACCCGTCGCGAGGAGCGGCGAGAACCTGCCGCCGGTGCACGAGCCGGGCTGCGCCCTGCACCGCAGGCTGCACGCCGCACTGGACCCGGCCGATCTGGTCGCGGTCAGCGCGGTACGGCACCGGCTGCGCGCCGCGCTGAACCGGTGGGGGGTGCCGGAGCTCGCCGACACCGCAGAGCTGCTCACCTCCGAGCTGGTCACCAACGCGCTGGTGCACACCGGCAGAGGGGCGGTCTTCGACGCCGTCCTCACGTCCGAGACCTCGGCGCGGCGTCTGCGCATCGAGGTCCAGGACGGTACCGCCCGGTTGCCGGGCCGCCGGACCCCGGCCGAGTTCGCCACCTCGGGCCGGGGTCTGCTGTTGGTGGAGGCACTCGCCGACGACTGGGGCGTGCAGCTGCGGGGAGACGGCAAGGTCACCTGGTTCGAGCTCGCCACTCCTTGACCGGCCGCCAGGCCGGGCAGCGATTCGGGGGCGAGGGCGAGCGATCCGGGCGCGGGGCTCCGTGCGACCGGCGGCAGGTGCGGCCGACCCGGCACCTGCGTGTATGCCCGCACCTGCGTGGACGCACCTTCGTAGGGCCTGCGCGCTCATGGGGCCTGTGCGTACGCAGGGCCTGCACCTTCGTAGTACCTCTCGGTGAACCCGAGCTCGCACTCATCGCGGGCGAGCGGAGGGCCGCGCCCCGGACGCTGCCGCGCCGGGCGACCCGCTGGTCCCGGGCATTGCCGCCTTGCCGAACATTCGACAGGATAGTGAGAATGTGTGTCCGGGAAGGCAGCGGGGAGAACCGAGCCTCGACTGACCGCCACCACCCGTGACACCGTCCCACCACCCCACGGTCATCGCAGTCCGCCCGGACGGCATGCCACGGCAGCGGCAGGAGAACCATGGCGACTGAGCCGGAGCCGCAAGGGCCCGCGCGCCGCACCCCACCGGCGCAGACCTCCCGCAGCACCGCGCCGAGCAGCGTGCTGCGCACCGCTCCCGGTCTTCCGGCCGGCCGGATCGCGCCCGCGGCAGCCCGGGGGCTGCCCACCCGCACCGGCGACTCCACCCCGGACTGGCTCGAACCGGCGATGGCCGCGAACGGCATCGGCTCGTTCGACTGGGACATCCGCCGCGACGTCCTGGAGGGGGACCACCGGGCCTGCGCCATCCTCGGCCTGGACCCCAAGCGCTTCGACCGGAGTTCCGCCGCCTTCCTGGCCCTGCTCCACCCCGAGGACGCCCCGGTCCTCCGCCGCCGGGTCGAACGCGCCATCGCCGAACTCGGCCAGTGCGGCGCCTACTACCGTACGGTCTTCCCCGGCGGTGGGATGCACGCGGTGCGCTTCCGCGGGCGGGTCCTCGCGGACGCCTTCGGCCGCCCGTCCCGGATGGTCGGGTTCGTCTGGGACGCCACCGTGGAGCTGCACAAGCGCGAGCGGGCCGGCGAGCTGGCCGCGCTGCGCGAGGAGCGCTCACGCTTCATCAAGGAGGCCGCCCGCGCCCTCTCCGAGGCCGTCACGGTCCGTGACGTGGCGCGGGTGTTCACCGAACTGCCGTTGCCCGGACTGCCGCCGGACGGACTGCTGCTCGCCTCCCTGGAGGCCGGCCGCCTCCAGATCCTCGGTGCCATCGGCTACACCCCCGACAGCGTCCGCCCCTACGACCGCTCGCTGCTCGACCTGACCCACCCGGCGTCCGAGGCGATCCGCAACCGCGCCCCGGTGTTCATCGCCAGCCGGGACGAGTACCGCGAGCGCTACCCCGAGGCCTGGGCGCGGATCTCGCCCGACAACCCGCGCAGTTCCTGGGCCTTCCTGCCGCTGGTCGCCAGCGGCAGAGCCATCGGCGTCTGCCTGGTCTCGTTCGACGACGACCGGGAGCTGGACGCGGACGAGCGCACCCTGCTCTCCACCCTCGGCGGCCTGGTCGCCCAATCGCTGGCCCGGGCCCGGCTGCACGACGCCGAGCACGAACTCGCCGCCGGCCTCCAGCGCGTGATGCTGCCGCGCACGGTGCCGTCGATCCCCGGCGTCACCACCGCCGTGCGCTACCTGGCGGCCGGGTCCGGCCTGCAGATCGGCGGTGACTGGTACGACGTGGTGCCGCTGCCCGGCGGCCACGTCGGCCTGGTGATCGGCGACGTCCAGGGCCACGACGTGCACGCCGCCGGAATCATGGGCCAGTTGCGGATCGCGCTGCGCGCCTACGCCGCAGAGGGCCACCCGCCCGCCGCCGTGATGGCCCGGGCCTCCCGCTTCCTGGCCGACCTCGACACCGACCACTTCGCCACGTGCACCTATGCCGAGGTGAACGTGGACTACGGCGTGGTCTACGCGGTCCGGGCCGGCCATCTGGATCCGGTGGTCCGCCGCGCCGACGGCAGTGCCACGCCCGTCCCGGTCACGGGCGGGCTGCCGCTGGGCGTCGACCCGGACGAGGAGTACCGGGTCACCCGGTTCAGCCTGGACCCGGGCGAGACCGTGGTGCTCTGCACCGACGGCCTGGTCGAGGCCCGGGGCATGGACCTGGACACCGGCTTCGCCCGGCTCTGCGCCGCGGTCTGCGGTGACCTCCCGGCCAGGAGCGAATCGCTTTACGACCCACTGGAGTTGCTGGCCGACCGGATCACCTCGCAGGCGGCGGACTTCACCGAGCGCGAGGACGACATAGCACTGCTGCTGCTCCGCTGGGACGGTCCGGCCGGGGGACTCGCCGCTCAGCAGCTGCGCCGCCGGATCGGACAGGCGGACCTGGCGCGGATCTCCGAGCTGCGCGGTGAGCTGCGGGACGCGCTGCGCCGCTGGGGCGTCGCCGAACTGGTCGACACCGCAGAGCTGTTGGCCTCCGAGCTGGTCACCAACGCGATCCGGCACACCGACCGGGACGCGATGTTCACCGCCCGGCTCTACCGGGAAACCTCCCGGGGCGCTGGGGCGGCCGGCCCCCCCAGGCTGCGAGTCGAGGTCGAGGACGAGTCGGACCTGTGGCCGACCCGCCGCACACCGGGGGAGCAGGCCTCCTCCGGACGCGGGCTGATGCTGGTAGAGGCTCTCGCCGACAGCTGGGGCGTGGAGCCCCGGGGCACCGGGAAGCGGATGTGGTTCGAGCTCTCCGCCGAGAGCTGATCACCGCCCGGGGTTTCGGAACCGCCCGGGGTTTCGGAACCGCCCGGAGCCTTCGGAATCGGCCGAGGTTCTCAAAACCACCCGGGGCGAGGATGATCGGGCCGGATCCGTGCGGAGACCCTCAGCGGATCCGGCCCCGAACCGTCCAGGGGCTGCGGCGGTCAGCCGAACTGCTGCTCCAAGTCCTTGAGTTTCTGCTCCAGGGTGTCCAGGCGCGGCAGGGTCATGGTGTCCTCGTCCGGGGTGAGGTCGATGCTGCGGCAGTCCGTCCGGGCCGGCAGGCCGGCGAAGCCGACCGCCCCCTCCGCGGGCCGGGCGGCGTCGGCCGCCGCTATGACGGGCTCCGATCCGCCGGACTCCAGCTGCGGTGCCAGCCGGCGGGCGTCGCGTGAGCGCCAGGCCCCGCCGTGCCGGCGGCCCAGGGCTCTGATCTCGGCCCGCTGCCGCCGGTTGGCGAGCCGCTGCCGCTCCCGGTTGCGGGCGGCCTCGCGCCTGTCGTCCCGGACCTCCTCGACCGCCTCGTCCAGGGTGCGGACGCCCTCCAGGAGCATCAACGACCAGGCGGCGTACGTCTCGCGGGGTGCGCGCAGCCAGCGGACGATCCGGATCTGCGGCAGTGGCCGGGGCACCAGGCCCTGCTCCCGGAGCGCGGCCACCCGGGTCTGCTTGAGGGCGCGGTCGAACAGGACGGCGGCCGACAGGGACATCCCCGCGAAGAACTGCGGTGCCCCGGCGTGGCCCCAACCGCGCGGCGCGTGCACCCAGTTGAACCAGGCGGAGGCCCCGGCGAACAGCCAGACCAGCAGCCGGGAGCCGAGTGCGGCGTCGCCGTGGCTGGCCTCCCGGACGGCGAGGACGGAGCAGAACATGGCCGCGCCGTCGAGGCCGAACGGGACCAGGTACTCCCAGCCGTCGGCGAGTCCGAGGTTCTGTACCCCGAAACCGACCAGGCCGTGGAACGAGAGCGCGGCCGCGACGGCGGCGCAGCAGAACAACAGGCCGTACGATGCCGCCCCGTACAGCGATTCCTTCCGGCGGCGGCGTTCCTCGGCGCGCTCCCAGGAATCCGGGTTGCCGACCGAGGCGTTGGCCCTGGTGCGGACGAAGGCCACCAGCACGGCGGTCACCACCAGCGCGACCCCGCCCGCGGCGGCCCAGCCCAGAGGTATGTCGGACAATTTCATGGCCGGAAACAGCCTCGCTTTCCTCCGCATTGACGGTGATGGACATCATGGCGGAAGCGTGCGCGGGTTTTGGCTGGTTTGCCGTCAAAGCACCGAGGAGAGGGAATTCAGGGAAAAATTACGGCGGATAATATGATGAAGAGTGGATGGATATTCCGATATCAGTTCTGATTCGAGCACGTGCGAGGGCAACTGAAGCAGGCCTCCGCCGGCCGGACGGTGTAGAACAGGCAGCAGCTCACCCGGGCGCGCATCCAGGCACTCGGGGAGTCCGGCCGTTTCGCCGGGCGGAAGCCGGCGCCACCGACGAACGGCGGACGGCGCTCGTCGTCCGGCAGCAGCAGCTCCAAGGCGGCCACCGCCCCGGCCTCTTCGCCCAGCAGGCTGCCGATGTACCAGAGACCCTCGACGACGTCGTCGGTGGCCATGCCCCAGAGGGTGCGCGGGCCGCGCCGCAGTTCCGGGCGGAACGCGGCCAGCACCGGGGCCAGATGCTCGGCCAGCGCGGCCAGCAGGCCGTCCCGCAGCGCCCGTTCGTCCGGCACCACCCGGGCGCCGGGCAGGACGGCCGCCGGGTCGTCCGGCAGGCAGGCGAACCCGTCCGGCTGGACGGTCAGTTCACCCGAGCTGCGGCGGACCGACACCCGCTCCACCGGGATCCGGGGCACCCGCCGCTCCAGCAGCCACGGCAGCGTGAAAAGCAGCGCGACCGGCCAGTTGTAGCGGTGCAGGCAGAACCCGGCCGCGACGTCCGGGCGCAGCGGCCGGCCGTACTCGGCCAGACCGAGCGCGGCGTCATGGGCGATCAGCTTCCCGAGGGCGTCCGGGTGCCGGACGAAGTCGGCGGTGCGGGCCCAGCCGTGACCGGTGCGCGGCGGGCCGGCGTGCACCCGCAGCCCGGGGAAGACCTGACCCAGCCGGGCGTAGCTGCCGAGCAGCGGGGGCGGGGCCTGCGGGACGGGCACTGCCTGTGCGGCGGCCGCGGTGCTGCTCACGGTCATGGTCGGGCCCCATCGGGTGGACCGGAGCCCGGTGAGCTCCGCTACGGCAGGACTGAACCTGCCCGAGGCGCTGCTCCCCTCGGGCAGGTTAGGCTCACCTTAGCTGATAGGAGCTTGGCCTTCCCGTACGACGGACCCGTTCGGTGGAGCGGCGGGTGCGGGAACGGCGCCCAACCGGCGCGCGAGCCACACCGGAACCCCGCCCAGCGCCTGCACCAACCGGGCCGCCTCGGCGCGCAGCCGCGCCGCCTCGACCGGCTCCGACACCTCCGCCAGTGCGGCCAGCGCGGGTGCCACACCCACCGTGAAGCCCAGGTCCTCCCGCAGCCGCAGGGAGGCCCCGAACCCCTCGCGGGCCCGCTCCACATCGCCCGCCGCCAGTGCCAGCGCGGCCAGGTGCCCCCAGGTGTACGAGCGCAGCAGTTCGTCACCGCGCTCCGCGGCACCGTCGTGCGCCCGCCGGTAGGCGATCCAGGCGGCGGTCCGGTCGTGCAGCAGGTTCTCCGCGACCAGGCCGCGCCGGAAGTCCAGTAGCGGCCGCCCGGGGGCGCCCGGCGGCAGCAGGGCGGACGTTCGGCCCAGTGCGGCCTGGGCCTCGTCCAGCCGGTCGCGAGGCCCGAGCACGCTGGCCACGTACGCCAGGAAGCCGCGTGCGCAGGCGGCGGCGGCCCGC
Organism: Kitasatospora sp. NPDC032150; assembly: GCF_055579945.1. Lineage (NCBI taxonomy): Bacteria > Bacillati > Actinomycetota > Actinomycetes > Kitasatosporales > Streptomycetaceae > Kitasatospora > Kitasatospora sp. NPDC032150. The sequence continues at coordinate 466,602 of NZ_JBVIMH010000001.1, forward strand.
TGGTCGGGAGCGGCGGCCCCGGCCTCGGCGAGGCGCAGCGCGTGCTCCGCCTCCTGCCAGTGGTTCCCGGTGAACAGGCTCTGCTCGATGAGGAGTTCGGCCCGGCGCAGGGCGACGTCCGGATCGTGCGCCGCGGTCGGTGCGAGCAGTTCGGCAGCCTCCCGCCAGCAGCCGCGCGAGCGTAACCGCCACACCGTGTCGGCGCTTCCCCCCAGGTCCGTACCGTGCTCCGACAACGCCACCTCCTTGTGTGCGGTGTCCAGAAAACGGGACTCTGTGGCCGCAATTCAACACGGGGGCGAGCTTGTGCACCAGATCACGAGCGCCGGAGATTGCGGAAATCTGTGATCGATCTCACGGCGCCGGGATACCTGGGTTGACGGTGGGTCAGTTGGGGATTGACGGGTGCGTCAGCGGCGGTTGACGGCTGCTCGGGCCGGGATGGGCGAGGCAGGGCCGGCGGCAGCGGGGCCGGTCAGGACGTCCAGCCGGTCTCCGCCAGCGCCTCCGCCGCGCCGTTGGCGGGCTGCGGGAGCCCCGCCTCGTCCAGCTGGAACAGGGCCACCAGCAGCTGCTCGCCGCGCACCGTCGCCTGGTGCGAGTATCCGCCGACGGTGAACATCGCGGCGGCGATCTCCTCGGCGTGCAGGGTCTGCAGCCAGAGGCACTCGACGGCCTTGACGTCCGCCGGCTCGATGCCCGCGTCAACCTGGGCGACCATCCGGCTGCCCAGCATGGTGACGGCCGGCCCTTCCTGCTCCTCCGTCAACTCCAGGTCCTCGAAGCCCAGCCATTGGAGGTAACGGGCCGCCGTGATCACCGCGTCCTCCTGGCCTTGCACCGGCTGCGGGCGGAACGGCGCCCGACCCGCACCCGGCCGGCCGCCCCGGTCACGGAACTCGGAGCCGTACCCCTGCGGCGGCACCATCGGCACCGGACCGTGCGACCGTGCCCCGTACGGGCGGGGGCGCGGCGAGAACGGGGCGCTCTGGCCCGGCAGCGCGGCCGGTCCGGGCGGGGCGGTGCTCTGCGCCCGGGGCGAACGGTCCACCGGCAGACGGACGGTGGCGCCGCAGTTGCAGGTGAACTCCGGCTGCGGCCACTGGTCGCTGCGGCCGCAGTGCGGGCACCGCATGCTCAGCCAGGAGTCCTCCCAGGAGCGGAACCGCACCTGCACCGGCACGCCGCCGCGCAGCAGCGGCACCCGCAGCTGCGCCCCGCACGGGCAGGGCAGGCTCGGCGGCTCGTACATGTGCTCGCGGCGGCAGGCCGGGCAGCGGATCGCGCCGGCGCCCGAGCCTGTGCCGGCGGCCCCCGATTCGGCCGGCGACCCGCTGAAGCCGGGGCCGTCGGCGGGCTCGGGCAGGGCGTCTGGGCCGAACCAGGCCGGATCGCTGAAGTCGTCGGGCAGCGGCACTGAGGCCATGGCGTGCACCGTCCGTTCGGGTCGGCTGGGCAGGTTCGCCCTCCATCGTCCCTGATCCGCAGGGGGCATGGCGCCGAACGCGGCAATAGTTCAGGGGGACTTCAGGGGCGCGGGGGTGTTTCGGCGGAGGCGTTCCAGCGCGCGAGATCCGCCGGGGTGTCGAGGTCGTCCGGCACGGCGACGTCGCCGCACTCGACCAGGACGATCTCGGCGGCGTGCGCGGCGAGCAGCGCACGGGCTCCGGCGTCGCCGGTGGCACCGGCCGCGGCCTCGGCGAAGTGGCGGGCGCCGATCAGCACCGGGTGGCCGCGCCTGCCGGCGTACGCGGCGGCTGCGAGCTCCGCGCCCGCACGGTGGGCGGCCAGCAGGCGGGCGACGGCGCACGGGGTCACCCCCGGGGTGTCCACCAGCATCACCAGTACGGCGCGTGCGCCCGGCGGCAGAGCCGCGAGCCCGGCGCGCAGTGAGGAGCCCATGCCGCTCTGCCACTCGGGGTTGTCGACCAGCCGGCAGTCACCGACGTCGGCGGTGGCCCTGACTTGTTCGGCCGACGCGCCCAGCACCGCGACCGTCTCGGTGCAGCCCCCCGCCCGCACCACCGCCAGGGCGTGCTCGATCAGCGGCCGGCCGGCGTGCTCGATCAGCGCCTTGGGCCGCCCGCCGAGCCGGCGGCCGCCACCGGCGGCCAGGACCAGGGCCACGGGGGTGGGGAACGGTGGGAGGTGATCTGCCATGCGGCCAGTCTGGCGGTTCTCGCCGGGACCGGGCAGTTGGATGATCAGACGAGGCAGCGGTACGGCCGGCAGCGCTCGACCGGCTCTTCCGCCGCCGCGCGGGCGGCCGGCCTCGCGCCCGTCGTCCGCCCCGTGACCTGTGGGGCGTCCTGCCCGCACAGGCCCGGGTCCTGGAGCGGTCCGGCCGTGCGGACGAGGCGATCGGACTGTTCAGTGCGGACGTGGCCGCGCGCCGGTACGGGCCGCAGAACAACGTCGAGTTATGCCGGGCTGTTGGCGCGGCACGATCGGATCGAGGAACTGCGCGAGATTGCCACCAGCACCGGAAGGTCCGAGGCCGTGGGGCCGTACGTGAGGGCCCTGGAGAACCTGGGCCGAGCCGGAGAGGCGGAGGCGTACCTTCGCGACCTCATCGCTGCCAAGCCTTGGGGCTGGCACGAGAGCGCGCTGATGGCGTTGCTCGTCCGCCAGGGCCGGCTCGATGACGCGGTCAAGGCGGTGGAGCACACGTTCGACGACCTCTATGACGGAAACCTCCTCCAGTCGGCCATGTTCGTGCTGGCCGAACAGGGCCGGCAAAAAACGGCTGTAGATGGTGCCCGCCGGGCGACCCGGGACGACGGCTGGGCCGTGTGGGCGGGCTCTCCTCGTCTGCGCCCGGGGTCTGCCGGGTGGTGGGCCGTGGTGCAGCGTCCACGTGCCCGTCGGCAGGGTTGTCTGGCAGTGCGGCCGGTCTGCCGAGGAGGCGTTCCGGGCCGAAGCCGAAACGGGCGTCCATGAACGGTCCGGTGAGGTCGTCGGCGAGTGCGACGAGGTTGGGGAAGGTCGCCTCGGGCAGTCCGCACAGCTGTTCATACAACACTGTTGGCGGCGGTATGGCGACGTCATTTCCCCCTGACGCTGTTCGGGGTGGCAGGTGGATGTTCTGGCCGCCAGGCGCAGGTGGGGCGCCACGGCCGGGAGGCTGGATCCGACCGGGCTCGCCTTCCAGCGGTGGCTTCGATCGGCTCAGTCGCCGATCCGGGCCACGTACTTGCCCGTGCCGCGGCCCGCGGCGAGCAGGTCGTGGGCCGCGGGGATGCAGGCCAGGCCCGGTACCTCGGTGACCGGCATGGCGAGCTCGCCCTCGGCGAGGAAGCCGAGGACGCGGCTGGTGGCGGCGGCCACCCTGGTGGGGGCGGTGGCGACCAGCCCGCGGTGGCTGAAGCCGGTGACGGTGAGGTTGCCCCCGAGCAGTCGCCCGACCGGCGGCAGGGCCTCGACCGGTGCGCCGGTGGCGTTGCCGAACAGGACCACCCGGCCGCCCGGCGCCGCCAGGTCCAGGTCGAGGTTCAGGGCGGTGGTGCCCAGCGGGTCGAGGACCAGGTCGACTCCCCGGCCGTCGGTGGCGGCCCGGACCGCCTCGGTGAGGCCGGTGTCGCGGACGAGGGCCGGCGAGTAGCCCGCACTCTCGGCCTCGGCGATCTTCTCGGGCCGGCCGACCGTGCCGATCAGCCGCCCGCCGCCCAGCAGCGGCACCAGCCGGGCGATCGCGTTGCCGATCCCGCCGCTCGCCGAGTGCACCAGAACGGTGTCGCCGGGGGTGAACCGTCCGGCTTCGGTCAGCAGCAGCAGCGAGGTGGCCAGGCCGAGCGGCGTTGCGGCGGCCTCCGCGAGCAGTACGCCGTCCGGTACCGGTACCGTCAACTCGGCGCTGGCGAGCGCGACCTCGGACATTCCGGCACCCTTCGGCACGGCCGCCACGCGGTCGCCGACGGTGAAGCCCGTGACCCCCGGGCCGAGGGCGCGGACGGTACCCGAGACCTCGAGTCCGGGGCGGTGCGGCCAGGTCGCGTAGCCGGCGTCGCCGCGGCGGGCCATCACGTCGACGAAGTTCAGCCCGGCGTACGCGACGTCGATGGTCAGCTCACCCGGTCCCGGTGTGGGCTCGGCGACCTCGACGACGGACGAGTTCTCGGCGCCGCCCGGCGCGGTCATCACCAAGGTACGCATCTGTGAACGCCTCCTGTGGGTACGATGTCCTTCGAAGTTCTACGAACGACGAAATTAGTAGCAGCCTATTCGATGAATGTCGAACATCGCTGTTCGGGAGGTTGTCCGTGCCCCGCTCGCATCAGCGTCGTGCCCCGCTGTACCACCCGGAGGCCGAGGAGATCGACCTGCTCGACGTCCTGCACGCCCTCGCCGACCCCACCCGGATGACCATCGTCAAGACCCTCTGGGGCGAACCCGAGCGCGCCTGCGGCACCTTCCCGGTCGACGTCGCCCCGTCCACGCTCAGCCACCACTTCAAGGTGCTCCGCGAGTCCGGCGTCATCCGGCAGCGCGGCGAGGCCAATCGGCGGCTGAACGAGCTGCGCCGCGAGGAGTTGCAGCAGCGCTTCCCCGGAGTGCTGGATGCGATCCTCGCCGCCGCCGGCCCGGGCGAGCCGGGGCCGGTCGGCCAGGAGGACTGAGGGGTCGACCGGGTGGGCGGTGGGGGTCGTGGCGGCGGGTCGGCGGGGCCCGGTCACGCGGTGGGGGCGGTCTGTGCCGGGCTGTTGAGGAAACGGGTCAGGTGGTCGTTCAGTGGAGCGGGGTCGGCCATCGGCGCCGCGTGGTGCGAGACGCCGGGCAGCACGGCGACCTCGGCGTTCGGTAGCAACGCCCGTGCACGCTCGGCGACTCGGGCGCTCCGGTGGGGGTGGCTCAGCTCCGCCGTCAGGACCAGGGTCGGACTGCCGAGCGAGCGCAGCTGCTCGATGGCGGGGCGCGGGCCGGTGACCGGCTTGGATGTCGGGAAGTGCGCCGTGCCGAGCGCATGCACGGTCGACCAGGCGGGGTCGATCAGCCCTCGGGCGGGCGCACCGCCGGTCTCCCAGTCGATGAAGGCGCGGGCGCTGGCGGCCGTCGGCCGGAGCAGCATCGGAAGGGCCCGCAGCAGGTAGCCGAGCCGGTACCCGGCGAAGCACTGTGTCGGGTCCAGCAGGGCGAGCCGCTCCACCCGGTGCGGGGCGTGCAACGCGTAGGTGAGCGCGATCCAGCCGCCGTAGGAGTGGCCCACCACGGCGGTCGAGTCCAGGCCAAGGTGGTCGAGGACGGTGTCCAGCCATGCCGTCATGTCCTCGGCGTGCCGGATCGGGCGCCCGTCGTGGACGCTTCGGCCCGGATCGCCGATGAGGTCGACCGCGTACACGCGGTGGGTGGCCGCGAGTGCCGCGACGTTGGCGTACCAGACCGCCGAGGTGGCGCCGCCGCCGGACAGCAGCACCACCGGGCGGCCGTCCTCGGGGCCACAGGCGTTGAGCCGGGTGGTTCCGAACTCGGAGCAGGCGGTGATCGGCGTGGGCGGGACCGGCCAGCGGGCCAGTGCGGCTTCGTACGCGGAGAAGAAGGCGGTCTCGGCCTCGGGCGTTCCGAAGGCGGGCGGGCCGGCCGGTCGTGTACTCATGCTGCAACCCCCAGATCTGGCAGAATCCACCTGTCAAGCAACATTCTCGATGAGCAATACTCTCGCTCAGCGAGATATTAGATCCATCGGTGCCCCCGTGGAAGCCCGGACGGGCCCGAGCGGACGGAAGAAGGAACATGGGAACGGAGCAGGGCTCGACGGGTGCCGTCGACAGCTCGATGCAACTGGTGCACCTGCTGCGCGCGCTCACCGTCGAACTCGACCTGCTCGGCGGCGAGTTCGCGAACCTGCACGGGCTGCACCCGACCGACCTGCGTGCCCTGATCCACCTGCTGGACGCCGCACGCGCCGGAACCGAGGTGACGCCCGGCCGGCTGGGCGAGCAACTGCGCCTCAACTCCGCCGGGACGACGGCCCTGGTCGACCGGCTGGAGCGGCTCGGCCACATCCGCCGGGTGCGGGACACCCGGGACCGCCGCCGGGTGCTGCTCGTGGTCGAGGAAGGGGCGATGGAACTCGGGCAGTCGTTCTTCGGTCCGCTGATCAACGGGATGGTGACGGCGCTCGGCGACTTCGACGCCGCGGAACTGGCGGTGGCCAGACGCTTCCTGCTGGCGATGACCCAGGTGGTCGCGGCCACCCGGGAGGGATAGCGGCTACGGGGCGGTGACCGGCGGGTCGCCCGGCGGTGGCCGGCCGGGTCGACTGGCCGCCCGACCCGCGACAGGGTGAGGCCGAAGGAGGGGTGGGCCCAGCGGGGATCGTCCAGGTGCCCTCGCGAGGACGGCCGAGGGCCCACCGGCGGGGAGAGCCGGTGGGCCCAGGGCGGTCAACGGGTGGTGCTTCAGCCGGTGGCCGGCGCCGTCAGGTCGTAGACCGTGGTGTTGCCGACGGTCCTGGCGGTGTGGTGGGCGGCCACCCAGGCGGCGATCTGGTTGGACTGCGAGTTCGAACCGCCGCGCGTGAAGCCGCCGTTGAAGCGGGAGCTCTCGCCGGCGCCGTTGTCCCCGCTCCTGCCCCCGGCCGCTGCGCCCATGCCGGCGCCCTCGCCGGAGCCGATGAAGTAGTGGATCCTGCCCTCCTTCACGTACTGCTGGAAGGCCGCCAAACTCAGCGAGGGATCGGTGCCGTTGAAGCCACCGAGGGCCATCACCGGCTTTCCGGTGGCGAGTTGGTAGCTGGCCTGGTTCTGCGAACCGACGGTGGCCGCAACCCAGGTGTACGAGCCGGCGTTCTGCTCGAGCAGGTCGGCGAGCTGGCTGCTGACCCGGGCACCGTTGAGCAGCCCGCCCGTTCCGCCGCCGCCCGTTCCGCCGCCGGGGAAGCCGCCGCCCATGCCACCCGGGAAGGAGCCGTTCTGGCCGCCCGCCCGGCCGCCGCGCTGTCCACCGGGAGAGCCGCCGGGGAAGCCGCCGGGGAAGCCGCCCGGGAAGCCGCGCCCGCCGCGTCCGAAGCCGTCGCCGCTAGCCACCCGGGGCCCGGCGGTCACGATCGAGCCGGTGTGCGCGGTCGACACGGTGTCCAGTGCGTACGCCGTCGGCCCGCCGAGGGCGGTGGCCAGGCCGGCCAGGCCGGCCACCGCGGCCACCCGCCCGGCCAGTCGGCCCGCCAGCAGCAGTGCGGCCGCCGCCAGCAGACCGCCGACCAGGACGGCCCACCGCAGCCACGGCAGAAAGGACGAGCTGCGTCCCAGCAGTACGTAGGACCACACCGCCGTCCCGGCCGTCACCACGGCCAGCAGCGCCGCGTACGGCAGTTGCTTGCGGGCTCGCCACAGCCCGTCCACGCCCATGCCGACCAGCGCGGCGACGGCGGGGGAGAGGGCGACGGTGTAGTACTGGTGGAAGATCCCGGACATGAAGCTGAAGACCAGTCCGGTGCAGACCAGCCAGCTGCCCCAGACCAGGAAGGCGGTCCGGGCGCCGTCGGTGCGGGGGTGGCGCCGGGTCGCCCAGAGGCCGAGCGCCAGCAGCACCAGCGCGGCCGGGATCAGCCAGGCGATCTGGCCGCCGATGTCGGTGCCGAAGAGCCGGGTGATGCCGGTGCTGCCCCAGTGGCCGCCTCCGCCTCCGCCGCCGCCCGCGGGGCCGCCACCGCCGACGCTGCCGGTCTCGTTGCCGGTCAGTCGGCCCAGGCCGTTGTAGCCGAGCGCGACCGAGATGAAGCTGTTGTCCTGCGAGCCGCCGATGTACGGCCGGGAGGAGGCCGGAACCAGCTCGACGATCGCGACCCACCAGCCGGCCGAGAGCACCAACGCCAGCCCGCCGAGCAGCAGTTGGCGTACCCGGTGCCAGAGGCCGGCTGGTGCGGCCACCAGGTGGATCAGCGCGAAGGCGGGCAGGACCAGGAAGGCCGCCAGCGTCTTGGTGAGGAAGGCGAAGCCGAACATCGTCCCGGTGAAGACCAGCCACCGGGCGCTCGCGGTCTCGGTGGCCCGCACCAGCCCGTACGCGGCGAGCGAGAGCAGCAGCACCAGCAGCGCGTCAGGGTTGTTGAAGCGGAACATCAGCGCGGCGACCGGGGTGAGCGCCATCGCCGCACCCGCGACCAGGCCGCCCAGCGGCGAGAAGCGCCGGCGCACCGTCGCGTACACCGTGGCGACCGTGGCCACCGCCATCAGCGCCTGCGGGGCGAGGATGCCGAACGAGTCGAGCCCGAAAACGCGGGCCGAGAGCTCCATCGGCCACAGGAACATCGGGGGCTTGTCGACGGTGATGAAGTTCGCGGCGTCCGAGGAGCCGTAGAAGAACGCCTTCCAGCTCTGGGTGCCCGCCTGGACGGCGGCCGAGTAGAAGGAGTTGGCCCAGCCGGAGACCGAGATGTTCCACAGGTAGAGCACGGCGGTCGCCGCCAGCAGGGCGAGCAGCGCGGGGCGGGCCCAGCGGGGGTCGTCCGGGCGGCCGCGCCAGGCCCGGGCGGGCAGGGTCCGCAGCCGGCCGCCCCAGGACGCCAGGCCCTTGGGGCCGGGGGCGGGCAACTCGACCGGGGGGAAGAGCGGTTGTCCGGCTGTGACGCTCGTACCGCTCGCCGGGGGCTCTGGCGGCGGGTAGTTCGCAGCCTCGGGCCACGGTTCGTCGGTCGGAGGAGCGGAACTGGTCGAGGTCATGGCACCACGCTCGGGGCCGTCACTGAGATTCCCATGAGTCCCAGCTATGAGCGTGGTGTGATCTCGCCCGGGCCGGACGGTCGGGGATCGCCCCCCGGGCTGGTGCGAGCCCACCGGCTGGCAGCGTGGGGATGGCCGTGCCGTACCGGGGCCGAAGGGCCGGCTACTACGCGGACTTCGCGGGCTGCGGCGGGGTGATCCGCTTGCCCAGCCACTCCAGGGCGGGCGGGATCTCGCGGGTCCAGGTGTGGAAGTTGTGGCCGCCGCTGTTCAGGGTGATGGTGGACATCGCGGTCGGGGCCCTGAACGCGGCGACCATCTTCTGGGTCGCGGCGTAGTTCTCCTCGTTGGGGCTGGTCGCCAGCAGCAGCGAGACGGGCTCGGCGGGCTTGTTCTTCAGCCGCCACAGCAGGTCGTTCTCCCGCTTGAGCTCGGCGCTGCCGCCGAACAGGTCACCGGTGGTGGGGTCGTTGGAGACGCTGTAGTAGGCGGAGTACGAGGCGGCCGCCCGGTACGCGTCGGGCTTGCGCAGCGCGAACTTCAGCGCGCAGTACCCGCCGGTGGAGTCACCCATCGCCGCGCGCGCGTCGGGCCGGTCCAGCACCCGGTAGTCGGTGGCCATCGCCTTCGGCAGGTCCTCGGTGAAGAAGGTCTCGACCTTGGGCCCGCCGGGGATGTCCATGCACTCGGTGTCGCGGTTGCCGGACAGCGTCGGCTGCATCATCACCAGTACGGTGGGCGGCAGTTGCTTGGCCTCGATCGCCTTGAGCGTGGAGGCCGGGTACTGCAGCAGGCTGATCAGCTTCTCGGCCGAGCCCGGGTACCCGGAGAGTACCAGGGCCATCGGGAACCGCTGCCCGACGTACTCCGGCTGGAAGTACTGCGGCGGCAGGTAGACGTACGCCTTGCCGGCCATGCCCGAGGCCGCGCCCTGGATCTGGACCTGCTGGATCAGGCCGGAGCGGTCCTTGGCCGAGCCCTGAGAGGAGTACATCTTCTGCTCGCCGGTCACCGAGATCGCCTTGCCGCCCGGCTTGTGGTCGACCACCGTGCCGGGGGCGCCGTCCAGGCCGAGCAGGTCGCTCCAGGTGCTGTAGAAGCCGAAGTACGAGTTGGCCACCAGCGCGAGCGCGGCCAGTACCGCGACCTGGGTCACGAGGAAGGCGCCGATCCTGCCCAGCCAGGCCCGCCAACTCCCCCCGCTCAGGCGGGGCCAGAGCCACATCGTGGCGGCGAAGACGGCGATCGCCAGGACGGTGGCGATGATCTGCAGCGGAAATCCGGTCAGGCTGGGCACCCGCCGATGGTAATTGACCTCTTCACGGGCCCTCGGGCGGCCCCCTGTCCGGAGGCTCGGTGGGTCGCGCCGACCGGTCGGTCTGAGGCTGTGAGGCCGTACGGCTTGCTGGGCGTGAGGTCGTACGGCCTGATGGTGACGGGCTGCGGTGCCCGGGGCCGTGCCGGCGCCGCGGTCAGCCGATCGGTGGACCGCCTCAGCCGTCCGGTTGGTCGGCCGGTCCAGCCGCGGTCCCATGGGATCGGCTGATGCGCGGCCTGCCGCGGTGTTGCGACGCTGGAGGCCGTCCAGCCGGAAAGGAGAAGGCCAGATGAACATCCGCACACCGCGGCCCGCAGCGACGGCCGACGAAGCTCTGGACCACCCACCCACCCTGACGGCGTTTCGCACCATGAAGCGCCTGATCGGCGGCTACGCCGCGATCAGCGTGCTCACCCTAGGGGCCGTCTACCTGCTCCGCCACGACACCGGGCTGGTGAACCGGACGGTCTGGATCCGGGGCGGGATCGTCGCCCTCACCTCCCTGCTGATGCTCGCCTTCGCCGTCGGCGCCTCCCGCGGCCGCCGCCGGGCGTACCTCCGGCTGCGGATCGCCTCGGGCGTCATGACGGTGGCCATCGCGGTCCTCGTCTCGCTGCCGGGCTTCCTACCGGTGTGGATGAGGCTCGAGCAGGGCGTCTGCGGGATGTTGCTGGCGGGTGTCGTCGCGATCGCGAACGGCAGGCACCTGCGCGCGCTGTTCGCCACCAGGTAGCCCGCGTCGGTCGGGACCGGCCTGACCTTCGTGTGGCTGAGCCGAGTCGGCGGCGCCGCCGACTCCCCCGCGACCACCACCGTCCCGCCTCCCGGGCCGGACCGGCGTCCGCCCGGTCCGTCGAGGTCGAGGGGCGGATCGGTCCGGGAACCGGCCCAGGAATCCAGCATGGAAGCGGTCCTTACGCATGGTCCGGTCGCCGTCTAGGTTCGGAACCGAGGGGGCCGGCGGAGGGAGACGGGCGTGAACGCGTCGCTGCCAACGGACTTGGCGCGACGGACATGCCGTCGAGCAGCAGAGCGTAGAAACGGTTGAGATCCTCCATGGTCGACACCAGAGCGGCCGCCGGGCCCGCCCAGGACATGTCGTAGACGCTGTAGTCGCGCGGTGGGTCGATCAAGCAGTAGAAGGCCTCGTACATGCGCGAGTGCGGTCCCTCGATGTCCGGACCGGTCGGGAACCCGGTGTGCCGGAGCCCGGCGCGCTCGATGACGTTCCGGGTGACGCACTCCTCGGCCGTGGTTCCGGCCACCTGCTGTCCGCTGCCGTCAGATTGCAAAGAGTACTTGCAAGGCGCCTTTGCAACTCTGTAGGTTGAGCGGCATGACAGTCCAGCCCCCGCCTCAGGAGATCACTGACGTTGCCGCGCTGAAGGTGCTGGCGCACCCGATGAGGCAGCGGATCGAGCAACAATTGCGGCACGGTCCCGCCAACTCGGCCGCTCTCGCGGCGACGCTCGGCGAGAGCACCGGCCTGATCAGCTACCACCTGCGGCAGATGGCCCTGCACGGGTTCATCGAGGAGGTCCCCGAACTGGCCAAGGGGCGGGAGCGCTGGTGGCGGGCGGTCCCCGGGGACCGTCGCTTCCCGCCGCACAGCCGACAGACACCGCAGATGCGCGACGCGCTCACCGAGATGAACCGGCTGAACTTCGCCGAGCTCGTCGAGCAGTTCACCCGGTTCGAGGCGGAGCGGGATGCCATCGGGCCGTGGGCCGACGCCTTCATCTTCTCCCGCACCACGTTGCGCCTCGCGCCGGAGGAACTCCGCAGGTTCTTCGAGGAGTACATCGCGCTGGTCTACCGCTACTCGCGTCCCGTGGAGGAGGCCGGTTCCGACGCACGCGCGGTGCTCGTCCGGATGCTCGGCTTCCCCGAGATCAACGAGCCCTCCGGGGCGTCCGCCGGCCCGGTCGAGGAGTGAGTGTTCCGTGACAGTCGATCACACGCGCCGGAATGCCGGACGTTTCCTGACGGCGTTACTGCTGGCCCTGCTGGCCGCCGCATTCTGGCCTGCCGAATCCGCTTGTGCCGCCGATGACCTGGCCCGTACCGAGGTCACCTTCCAGGGCGGCGGCGGGCTCACGCTACACGGAACGGTCCTGGAACCGGCAGCGCACCACGACGCGCTTCCGGGCATCGTGCTGGTCGGCGGCTCCGGGCCGGGCCCGCGCGAGGAGTACCTCGCAGAGGCCGAGGGATTCGCGCGCGCCGGGATCGCGACCCTGGTCTACGACAAGCGGACCACCGGCTACTCCACGCTGCACCGGGACTTCCGGCTGCTCGCAGACGACGCGTTGGCCGGGGTGGAACTGCTGCGCTCCCACCCCGGTGTCCAGCCGTCCGCGGTCGGGCTGTGGGGCTTCAGCGAGGGCGGCTGGGTGGCGCCACTTGCCGCAGCCAGTTCTCCGGACGTGGCCTTCGTGATCACCATCGGCGGATCCGGTCTGACGCCGCTGCGTAGCCAGGCATGGAACCTCGACACCCACCTCGCCCACCGCGGCGCCCCCGGATCGCTGCTCGGTGCCGTCAGCGGTCCAGGCGCCCAACTGCTCGACACTGCAGGACTGTTCCCCGACGCCGACTACGACCCGCTTCCCGCACTGGAGCACCTGCGCCAGCCGGTCCTTGCCCTGTGGGGCGAGCACGACACCAAGGTTCCCCCGCAGGAGAGCTCACAGGTCTTCCGAACCGTACTCGCCAAGGCCGGCAACGACCACGTCACCATCGCCTTCGTGCCCGGAGCAGGCCACAACGGGCACCGCAGTTCGGACGGCTTCGACAACCTCGGCGGCCCGACGTTCCAGGGCCACCCGCTCGGGGCGCTCGGCCCCGGATACCTCGACGTGATGACCTCGTGGACCAAGCAGGTAGCCGCCGGGCAGCCGCCGCTGTCCACCGCTGCCCCGGCCCCGCCGCAAACACTCCTGAGCCGCGATGCCGACTCCGGCCCCTGGTACGAGTCGGCAAGCGTGCGGTGGGCAGCCGCAGCCCTCCTCCTGGCGGGCTTCCTCGGCAGCCCCCTGATCGGATCGCTCCGCCAAGCACCCGCACGGCTGCGCCGCCCGGCCCGCTACCTGTCCGTGCTCGGCACGGCAGCCGTCGTCGGGGCTCCGGTGTTCGTGGTGTACGTCTTCGCCACCGACGCGAAGGCCATCGGCCCTGTCATCGCCGGACGCCCACTACTGTGGCTGCTGCTCCAAGTCGCCACTGGCGCCGTCCTCGCTCTCACGCTGGCTCTGGCTGTGGCGGCGTGGCGCGAGCGACGTGTGCTGCCCGCCCGGACCTCGACCGTGCTGGTGACACGGATCACCACCGGTCTGCTGTTCGTTCCGTGGGCGCTGGGCTGGGGGCTGGCCTAGAAGACCGATGAAGGTCTTGGGTTCTGGCCCCATCGCGTGCGTGGCGGGACCACACTCGTCCCGTGGCGGTGGGGGAATGGTCCGGGGGGACTGACACGGAGAAGGAGGACCACAAGGCCGCCCGCCTGCGCCGGGGTTCACGCGGCGGACGGCCTCCGGGCTTCGACAGAGACCGGTACAAGGACCGCAACACGGTGGAGAGAGCCATCGGCAAGCTCGAGCAGCTCAGAGCCGTCGCTATCCGATATGACAGACGAGGGACGTCTACCTCGGCACTGTCACCGCCGCCGCTGTCCTCAGCTGGCTCCGATCATGATTCGGCAGGCAAGAGCGCGGCGATTTCACCCAGAACTCGGGCCGCCGGTGCCGGGTCGACCAGCCACTTCAGGTGGCTGCTGGTGAGCGTACGGACGTCGTAGGGGTTCTCCGGCGTCAGCGCGTCGCCCTCGCGGATCATCCGGTCCTGCATGGCGAGCGGCACGCTGGTGTCCTCAGCCAGCCGGACGTACGTCTTGGGGATCCGCCCCCAGGTGTCGGGCTGCGCCCGGTCATCGGGCGTGCCGGCGTCGAGGTTCTCGTCGGGCTGGAAGGTGTTGAGGAAAACCATGAACTCCTCGTCCGTCCCGTCGGCGAGGAACGCCGCCTTGAAGGCCGCGAGGACGCCAGGGTCGGCGGTGCGGAAGTTGGAGCGCAGCAGCCCGAGCTCGGCAGGGTTCCCGACCATCGCCGATGCCAGCCCGGTGGCGTCGACCGTGGCCATCTCGGGCTCGGCGTAGTAGGCGCTGACGTCGAGGTCGACGGGGCACCAGGCGGAGACGTAGACGATGCGGTCGATCAGGTCGGGCCGCCGGTTGGCTGCGACGGTGGCCGTCATGCCGCCGCGGCTGTGCGAGACGAGGATGACGGGCCCGTTCCGCTTGGCCCGCTCCAGTATCCCGATGAGGTGCGCGGCGTTGTCGGCGAGCGTGACGCCCTTGATGGCTCCGGGCGCGGTGGCGAGCCCTCCGAGGTCCTGCGGCGCCTGATAGGCCCGCGGGTACGTCGCGGCGAACCCGTGCCCCGGAAGATCGACGGCGACCGAGCGGTGTCCGAGGAGGCCGAGTTCGGCCTGGAGCGGCGCGAAGGAGAAGGAGTTCGCGAAAGCTCCGTGAACCAGTACGAACGTCGGTTGCATCTATCTACACTCACTTTCTGGTCCTCTGCGGCGTCGGCGGCACGCGCGTCGCTCTTCCCGACGCCGCGAGCCACCTCGCGGCCGAGGAACGAGACGTCGTCCTGCGGCGCACCATCCGCCGCAGACACGTCTTCGTGCATGGCAAGCGTCAGCGGTCAAGCGCGGAGTCACGAGGGCGGCGTGCGAACGGCTGCCCACTGTCCGGTGATTCACACTACTCAGTGAAAGATCATCAGCACTACCCGGACGAGCCCTTTCAACGCCCGGACCGCAGCCACCGCGACTATTCCGGCCAGGGCGCTCGCCGAGATCGGTGAGATCGCCCGGGTGGAGCCGGACCACATCCCCGATCGGTGCACCGAGGGCCGGGCCCGTCGGATCCGGTCCGCTCTGGTGCGCCTCACCGACCCGTTGGCGCCCGTGCGTCACGTCGACGGCCGACCCGATCGGCGTTCTGAACCGGGACACCGGGCCGGACTCGGAGTCGGCCCTCGCCGTTCCTCAGGACGACCGGAACAGCTCGTCCAGGTGGTGGTCGAGGATCGCCAGAGCGGCCTCGCCGGTGCGCTGGTAGCCCAACACGCTTGAGCCCAGGCCGTTGACCATGGCCAGCAGTCCGGCCGCGGTCATCTCGGGGTTCCGGTCGGGGTCGATCTCCCCGGCCTGCTGGGCCGCGCGGATCTGCTTGGCGAGGAAGGCCTCGAGCACGTCGGGCTGGGATGTGCCGTGCTGCCCCACCAGTTCGGGATCGGTGAGGACCAGGGTGTAGTAGGCGGCGTAGGTTCTGGTGATCCGGCGGCTCTCCTGGTCGGTCGGCAGGATGCTCGACAGGATCGCGGTCACGATGCTGCGCGGTGTGGCGGGGGAGCCCGCTGCCCTGATCCAGCTGTCCATGCGGGCCTGGAGTTGGGTGCCGAGCCTGGCCAGCGCGTCCAGCAGAAGCGCCTGCTTGGTGGTGAAGTAGTACTGCACCAGCCGCAGTGAGACGCCGGCTTCGGCGGCGACCGCCCGCATGCTGGCCGACTGCAGGCCCTGGGTGTCGGCGATGCGCAGCAGCGCCTCGGCGATCTGCCTCCTGCGCTCCTCGTGATCCACCCGCACGGTCATGATGCGACCTCCCTCTCCTGGTACACCCGTATCATGCCGTGATACACATGTATCATGAGAATCAGCGAGTTCAGGAACGACCAGGCCAGAGACCGATTCCGGGCTGCCTACGAGCGGACCCTGGAGGAACTGTGGCCTGAGCCGCGGACGGCGCTCGACATACCGACCGCCTTCGGGACCACCCGCGTCTACCGGACCGGGCCGCCGAGCGGTGAACCGATCGTGCTACTGCCGGGATCGGGCGGAAACGCTCTGATGTGGCATCGGTACATCGACGTGCTGGGACGGCACCGTCCGGTCATCGCCGTCGACACGATCGGCGAGCCGGGCGCGAGCGTGCAGACCGCTCCGGTCGGCGACGGACGGGACGGTGCGGCCTGGCTGGACGAACTCCTGGCCGCGTTGGACGTGACGGCGGCCCATGTCGTCGGCTGCTCCTACGGCGGCTGGCTGGCGCTCAACCACCAGATCCACCGCCCCGGCCGGACCGCCTCTCTCACCATGGTGGACCCGGCGGGCTTCGCCGACTTTGGCCCCGGGTTCTACGCCTGGCTGATCGCCGGCGGGCTCGCCGCAGCGGCGCCGCGTCCGCTCCGCCCCCGTCTGGCTCGCCTGGTCGGCAACACCGCCATCCTGGAGAGCGAGCTCATGAGCCTGATGCGAGCGTCGATGGGGTTCCGCCGCGCGCTCCCGGTGCCCCCGGTCTTCTCCGACGAGGAACTGCGCCGCTTGCGCGTTCCATCGCTGTTCCTGCTCGGGGCGCGCAGCGCCATGCACGACTCGCGCGAGGTCGCCGAACGCCTCGGCAGGCTCGTGCCCCCGGCCCGGGTGGAGATCGTGCCCGGCGCTGGCCACGCGCTGCCAACCGACCAGCCTGCTTTGGTGGCTGAACGCATCCTCGACGTCGCCGGGCGGTAGTCCCACCTGCTCATCGAGAGGTGCTCCTCAAGAGTCGCACTCGAGAAAGCCTCGGACTCAGCAGCGGTCATGAGTGCTGGCCGGCCGGTACTACCAGGCCGGCTCGATCGTCCGGTGCACCAACGGCGGTTACTACCGGGCCACCCAGCGGCGGCAACCCCGCCCAGGTGCAGAGCCGGACCAACGCGTACCAGAACTTCACCTGGATCCTCGGCGTCGACCCCGGCCCGAATCTAGGATGCTGACGGACGGTCACCGGGCCCGCCACCCGGATCTCCTGGTCGCCTGGGCGAGGTAGTGAGAGTGAACGGACCGGCGAGGCCGGCCGGCACGAACACCGTGGTCGAGTGCTTCGAGTCGTGTTCGTCCGGTTCGCCGGTCCCGGGGTGCCTCACGGCGGGGCGTCGTGGCCAAGCTGGCCGTGTCGTGGGGGCCTCCGGTCGCTCGTGCCGTGCTGCCGGGGGCCGAGGTGGCGGACCAGGTGAGCAGTGCGGCGGCGACCGCTCCCGGGCCGGCCAGGAACGGTCGGCGGTCAACTGTCGGACGGGCAGGGCGAGTACGCGACAGCTGAACACGCGATCCCATCGGCCTCGGGGGTGACCGTCGGGCCGTATCGTGCACTGCGGTGTCGACGGGCGTACGGGGCGGCAGGGATCAGATCGTTTACGCACGATGCTCTGTGGATCTGATCTCTTGAGCATTGCTTGAGCAGCGGTTTACCTTTGCTGACTACTTGTCAGTAGCATGTCGGCGCAGGCAAGTTCTGCCTTCCCTACCCTCGTGACGAAGGTGATCACCAGCTTGTCCATACGTACCTTTGCGCTGCCCGCGCTCGCCGCAACCGCGTTGTTCACGGTCTGCGGCTGCAATCCGACCACGCCGGCGGACCGGTCGGCCGATACCGCGGCCACGGCCGCCGAGGCCGCGTCCGCCCCGATCGCCCGGACCGCTTCGAGTCAGGTGACCGGCCTGGACACGGCCGGTGCCTCGAAGGTGGTGCTGGCAACTCCGGCTGCGGAGACCTCGGCGGCCGGCCAGGCCACCACCGGCGCGCCGAACGTGGCGCTGGCCAGCCCGTCCCCGTCCGGGGCGCCCGCCGTGATCGGCACTCCCGACCTGAAGCTGGACTCCTACGACCAGCGGACCGGCGAGGCCGTCCTCGCCGTCGCCGACAAGCCCGCGGTCGCACCCGGCCACAGCACCTCGGCGTCAGCCCCGGCCTCGGCGTCCGCATCGGCATCCGCGCCCGCCTCGGCCAAGGCCTTGGCCTCGGCCTCAGTCTCGGCCTCGGCCTCCGCGTCCGCCCCGGCCAAAGCCGCTGCGGCCGCTGCCGTGGCCGGTGTCCGCGCCGGTCAGCTGATCGACAGCCCGCCGTCGTCGGCCGCGCCGCGCGGCGCGCTGGTGGCGATCACCGACGTGCGGCCGGTCGACGGCGGAAAGGTGGCGGTCAGCACCCGCCCGGCCACCATCTCCGAACTGCTCGGCCAGACCACCGCCAAGCTCCGCAGCGCTCTCGACTCGCACAACATCAAGGTCGAGCCGCTGGTCAAGGACCTCAAGGTGTCCTTCGACCCGCATCCCGGCGGCGGCAACGGCTCCGTCTCGGCGGGGCTGCAGCTGAACGCGAACACCACCATCCCGCTGCCGCACGGAGCATCGGTCGGTCTCTCCGGCTCGCTGGAACTCGACCCGACCGTCGACTTCTCCTACCAGGGTGGCCACGGCATCCTCGGCCCCCAGCAGGCCCGGGTCGGCTTCGATCTCGGTGCGAAGGCCAACTGGCACGTCAACGCCGGACTCACCGCGTCCGCCACCCCGATCCGGATCCCGGTCGCCAAGCTCAACGCCAGCCCGGTGCTGATGGTCGGACAGCTGCCCGTCGTGGTGAACCTGGATCTCACCCTTGCCGCGGAGATCGCCGCGGACGGTACCGTCACCGTCGACGTCGAGCAGGACCTCGCCGGCAGCTGGGGCATCCATGCCGACTACACCAAGGGCAGCGGCTGGACCACGGCCACCGACCCCGGCACCACCACGATCTCCCCGGTCCGGGCCAAGTTCGCCGGCAGCGCCTCGGTGCGTACCGGGCTGGTCGCCGACGCATCGGTCGCGCTCTACGACACCGTCGGCGTGAAGGCGACCATCGAGCCGTACCTGCGGACCTCGCTCGACGGTTCGGTCGCCATCGACACCAGCGGTGCCGCGCCGACCGTCAACGGGAAGTTCGGTCTGTACGGCGGGCTCGACGTCAAGGGAGCCCTGATGGCGCGCATCGCGATCCTCGGCACCCCGCTCCTGGAGAAGGACCTGCCGCTCCCGGTCTTCCACCGCGAATGGCCGATCGTGCTGCGTGGTGTCGGAAACGGGGCCGCTGGCGGCCCTGACGACTCCAAGGGTGTAGTCACCAAGAAGAACTGACGTCCAGTCGGTTCGACTTCCGTCCGGGGATCGATGGTCAGGTCGATCCCCGGACGGGCCGGAGCAAGGGGCGTCGGCGGTTCGGCGCCGGGCCCCGCGTACCGTCAGGCCGAGAGGGGAAGCTGCGAGGCGGCCCCCGCCGTGCGGGCTCGGTGCCTGCCGAGCATGGCCGCCGCGACGCTCGTCGAGGAGCGCATGACGCGGGCGAGGAAGCGGGTCCGCCGCACCTGGAGTGCGCTCAGTGCCGGGCCGTGGTCCAGGGCGACGAAGAGGGTGGCGGCCAGTAGCAGGAGGCGCCAGCCGAGCACCGTGACGGGTCGCAGGGCTGCGGGCAGTTCCTCGATCGAGTGGCTAAGGCGCTTGCAGTGGAAGGGGATGTGGCGCCGTTCGTCGGCCAGGATCCTGGCGGTGACCTCACGGGTCAGCGGGTCCTCGGCCCCGTCGCGGACGGTCCGGTAGTACTCGACGGCGACCAGCTCGGCGATCATCAGGACCATCAACTCCAGGCGCATCCCCAGCAGTCGGCGGAACCACACGAAGATCCGGTCACTCCAGTGGCCTTCCAGGATGGCGAAGCCACCGGCCGCCAGCAGGCGGGCCAACTGGCGCCCGTGGTTCTGCTCCTCCGCGATGAACAGGCGGACCGCGGTGGCGTAGGTGTCGTCACCGGCCTGGTCGGCCTTGCTGATCAGGTTCCGGCCGTCCCCGTCCTCGCCGACCTGGAAGCGCTGGAGGCTGTGCCAGACGGCGGCCGGCAGGGTGGCCCCTTGTGACCAGTCAGGGTCCCCGGCCCTGGCCCGGCGCTCCTTCTCGGCTTCGAACTCCGCCACCCAGTCGGCGAATCCGTCCGTGCTCATCTCTTCCCCCTGCGTGTCAGTCATCGGATGGAGGACGCCCGCCGCACGGACCGGTCGTGACTCGCCCCCACCGGTCCGGGTGGCCTGCGGACACAGCGGTCCCCAAGGCGGGTGCGCGGCGGAAGCGGCGCGCCGCCGCGGCGTCCCGGCACACCGTAACCTAACATTGAACGCGTTCAAATCTGTGGCCGGGCGGTGCGCGGCGGACCCCGTCCGGACGCTGCCCCGGGGCGCGGGTGGCGGGAGGCAGTGAGCCGCCCCCACCCCGGACCTCGCCGAGAGGCCGCCTGTAGCGCACCCCCGTGCCGGTAGCCCCGGGGTGCGGACCGCGCTGCCGCTGGTCGCCGGAGCGATCCTGCTCAGCCTTGCCGCGGCCGCCCTCCCGGCCTCCGCACCCGCCCGGTGCAGGTGGGTACGGAGCGGCAGTAGCGGCCCCGGGGCGCGGCCCCGATCGCCGCCCTCCGGTGGCTCATCGGGTGAACTCGTCCACCAGCTTGACGAACTCTTCGGGCTTCCCGAAGAGCGCCACGTGCCCGGCGTCGATCTCGGCGTAGTGGCTGTCCGCGATCGCCGCGTGCAGTGCCCTGCTGTTCTCGACGGGCACGGTGGCGTCCTGGGTGCAGCCGATGACCAGGGTCTCCGCCTGGATGCGGGGCAGCAGGGCGCGGATGTCGACGCGGAGGTCGTAGTCGACGTGGCACAGGGTGCCCGGGGTGGGCGGCAAGACCCGTCGACCTCGACTGCCAGGTCCTGCTCGCCCCCGAGGGCGACCAGCGCCTCGTCCTCTACACCCCGCCGGCCGGCACCGACGCGGCCGGCCGCCTCGCCCTCCTCGACGTGGTCGGCACCGAGCGGTTCAGCCCGGCCGGCTGAGGCACCGAAGGATCTGTCGCGATTCCGACTGGCGAACTCGCACGGAACCTGGGCATTGGCGACGCATCGACACATCGTCGGCCCGGCTGTGGCCGACGGCGGGACGTGAGGGTGCCAGACTGGTCGACATGAGGCGGCTGTACCCCCAACCCGTGCTGGTGGCACCGGAGTCGGACCGGGCCCGGTGGCTGGCCGAGGTGTACCGCTATCCGGCCGGGGCAGCGGCCGGGCGACCCTGGGCGCGGGCGTGCATGGTGTCGGCGCTGGACGGGGCGGCGGTGTGGCAGGGGCGGTCGGGCGGGCTCTCGGGGCCGGCGGACGCGGAACTGCTGGGCGTGCTGAGGGCGTTGGCCGACGTGGTGCTGGTCGGTGCGGGGACGGCGCGCAGCGAGGGGTACGGACCTGCCGAGGTGCACCCGGAGCTGGTGCGTGCCAGGTCGGCCGCCGGGCAGGGACCGGCGCCCGCGATCGCGGTGGTGAGCGCCCGGCTGGACCTCGATCCCGCCTCGGACCTCTTCGCCCGCCCTGCGGCGTCCCCCGGCGCACGGACCCTGGTGATCACCACACGGCAGGCACCGGCCGCCGCCCGACGGGCGCTGGAGCGGGTCGCCGAGGTGGTCGTCGCGGGCGAGGAGCAGGTCGAACCATCGCTGTTGATGGGAGAGTTGGCGAGGCGCGGGCTGTGTCGGGTGCACTGTGAGGGCGGTCCGCGGCTGCTCGGCCTGCTGTGGGCGGCCGGGCTGCTGGACGAGCTCTGCCTGACCGTCTCCCCGCTGCTCACGGCGGGCGGGAGTCCGCGCATCCTGGCGCAGCGGGGTGTGGCGGACCGGACCGCGATGGCCCTCGCCGCGGTGCTGGAGGAGGACGGCTTCCTCTTCACGCGCTACACCCGCAGCTGGGCGGCCTCGCGGTAGGCGCGGCTGTCGCGTTCGACCTGGTCGAGCACCTCGCGCGCGGCGTGGATCCGGGCCTCCAGGCGGTCCAGCACCCAGACCCGGGCCGCCGTCACCAGGCCGATGTTGCTGCCGCCCTCGGAGATTTCGCCCGGTGGGGTCCAACGCCCCTTCCTGGTGCGTCGCTTCATGATGTCGTCGGCCTCGCGCAGCACCGCGTTCACGGCGCTGTGGATCTCCACCCGGTGGTCGTGGGACCACTGCGGATCCGACGACCGCCCGAGCTGCTGCTCGAACCGGCTGAGCACGGGCGGGCCCTGGCGGCGCCAGCCGGTGCGCAGCAGCGCGTCGGCCCGGCCGAGCGCCGTGGCCACTGCGCCTTCGCCGGGTGGGAGCCGGCGGGCGGTCCGGTGGATCGTGCCGGGCTCGGCGAGCATCCAGCCCTGGGCGACGGCCTCGCAGGCCAGCAGCAGCCCGAGCTCCGCCCCGCCGGGCTGGTCGAGCCGGTCGCCGAGAGCGCGCAGCAGCTCGGTCCGTACGGTCAACACCGATCCCGGGGCGGGGAGTTGGCCGGAGCGGAGAGTGCCGGCCAGTACGCCCGGTGCGATCGGACCGGGCGGTGGACCGTCGGGGGCGGCCGCCCTGGCCCCGTCGGGCAGCAGCTCCAGGCCCGGAGAGAGGCACCAGCCGAGTTCGGGGTGCGCGGTCATGAGCTCGATGTCCCGCGTCAGCGCGTCCTGCGGGAGCAGCCCGTCGGCGTCCAGGGTCCGCAGCAGGCATCCGGTGGTGCGGGTGAGAGCGTCCCGGTCGCAGGCCGGCGCTGCAGCGGAGATCCGTCCGTCCTCGGGCAGCCCGGCCGCAGGCAGGTCCGGGACGCCCTGGAGGACCCACTGCCACTGCCAACCGTCGGGCAGCCGCTGGGCGGACAGCGAGTGGTACGCCTCCGGGAGGCGGTGTTCGTCGGGCACGACGGTGACCACGCTGATGGTGGGCATTGCTGCCGCCTTTCGGGAGGCTGACCGGCCGCAGTCGATGGTAGGGGCCGGTGTGCCGGTTGGTGAAGAGGTGGGCACACTGGGTGACTGAGGCTGGTGTGCGCACTTGCGGTGCGACAACGCGCATTCCGCCATCTGTCCTTCACGGCAAGGGACTTGTACGCTCGCAGCATGGTGAGAAGCGGGGGAGTGCCGGTGTTCCTGATCGCCGGGGTGGTGGTGTACTTCGTCCCGACTCTGGTCGCCTTCCTGCGCGGCACCCTGAACAAGGGGTCCGTGCTGGTCATCAACCTGTTCCTGGGTTGGACCTTCCTCGGCTGGGTGGTCGCGTTGGCGATGTCCTTCAGCGGCTCGCGCTCGCAGCGGTAGCGGCGGCCCGGGGCCGTCAGGCCAGCCGCCGGAGCCGCAGCACGTCCGGGCGGTAGCCGTCCTCCGGGCCGAAGCCCGCCTCGGCCAGCTCCTTCGCCAACTCGTCGTCGGCCAGCGGCCACTGGTGGAAGGTCTCGTGGGCCCGCCGGATCTCCCGGCCCCGCCGGTGCACCAGGTAGAGGTAGTCGAGCCGGATGCGGTCGTGCTCCGGCCGCTCGGTCAGCCAGGCGGTGTAGACGTCCGCTCCGACCCGGGCCTCGCCGACCCGGTGGTGTCCGGCCCCGGCGAGCAGGGCGGCGGGCGGGCGGTCCACGAGCAGCAGGCCGTCCGGCAGCAGGCAGTCGGCGAGGGCGCGCCAGACCTCTCGGCGCTCGGCGGGCGGCAGGCAGGCGACCACCCGGAGGCAGACGGCCAGGTCCGCCTCCGCCGACAGTGCGAGCTGCTGGGCCCGGCAGGGATGGACCGTCACCCGCCCGAGCGCTTCGCTGCCGGCCGAGGTCAGCCGGGAGAGCAGGACCGCCCGCATCGCGGCGGCCGGCTCCACCGCGTGCACCGGCACGGTCGAGGCGCCGAGCAGCACTGCGGTCACCAGCCCGGTGCCGGCGCCGAGTTCCACGATCCCGATCCGGGCGGCCGCGGCCGGACCGCGCAGCGCCAGTGCCTGGCGCCGGTACTCCGCGCCGTGCAGGACGTCGTAGAACTCCGCGGAGACCGCGTACGGGGCCTCCGCGCCCGGTCCGCGGGGCGCCTCCTGCTCCACCAGTCCATCATCGGTGCAACTCCACCGCCCCTCAATCGCTGCCGGGCAGCCGGATGCGCTGCGCTCCGCGGCCGTCGCCCTGTGCCGCCGCCCCGGATGGATGTGGCGAGGCGGCCACCGGGGCAGCCAGGAGGGCGTCGGCCGCTTGCCGGGCGTGACCCGGCCGGTGGATCCGCTGCCGGGCGAATCGCTGGTGGACGCCCGTGGCCAGAGGTCGAACAGCGAATTTTAGTATTGTTCCCCGAAACAGATCTTGACACGGGGACCCCCACTTCAGCGGAGCGCGGCCGACCCCGACACTGCCCAGGGGGACCGACCCGTGAGCCCGATTCCAGCCGCGCAGGACAGCGTGCCCGAAGCCGTACCGCCCCGGCGGACCGTTCGTACGTGGGGCCGCCGGACCGTCATCGGCGCCGGGCTGGCCGCGCTCTCACTGACCGGCCTCGGCGGGATGTTCCGGGCCGGCCCGGACGAGGACGAGGCCGCTGTGGCGGACCTGTCCAGGGCCGGCGGCGCGCCCACCGGGGAGCGCTGGCACGGCTCGCACCTGCAGATCATCGCGCACCCCGACGACGACCTGTACTTCATGAACCCGCTGCTCCAGCGCTCCATCGCGGAGGGCTCCACGGTGGCCACCGTGGTGATGACCGCCGGCGAGGCCGACGGCAAGAACAGCCCCACCGACGACGACCGGGAACACGGGAGGACCCCGACCGACAAGCCCGGCTACACCGAGGCCCGGCACAACGGACTCCGCTCGGCCTACGCGCTGATGGCCACCGGCAACCAGCGGGCCACCTGGCGCCGCGAGGTGGTGACCCTCGGTGACGGCGCCCAGGTGGAGCGCTGCACCCTCGCCGAGCGCCCGGCGGTGCAGCTGTACTTCTTCAACCTCGCCCAGAACCTGCACGGTTCGGCCAAGGCGCCGGACGGCACCGGCGTGCGGATGCGCACCCTCTGGTCCCAGGACGTCCCGCTGGAGAGCACCCTGCCCGGTACCGGTTCGCCGGTCACTGGGCCGCAGGACTTCAGCCGCGACCGGGTCGTCGCCTGCCTGGTCGACCTGCTGGAGCAGCGCCGGCCCACCGTGCTGCGCACCCTGGACCCGGACCCCGAGCACGACCCGTACGAGCCGGGCATCTCGCTCGCCGACCACATCGACCACACCGCGACCGCCCAGTTCGTGCTGGCCGCGTTGCGCCAGTACACCGAGCAGACCGGCGAGCGCCCGGTGGTCGAGCACTTCCGCGGCTACACCAGCAAGTTCTGGCCGTCGAACCTGAGCTACGCGGCCAAGGCCGAGAAGCGCAAGTACCTGATGCCGTACGCGGGTTACGGCGCCCCGTGCCCGGCGAACGACTGCGGCGACTACCAGGTGCGCCCCGACCCCGGGGACTCCACCCACATCATCAGCACCGCCTACCGCTACACCCCCGACACCGACTGGCTGGTCAAGGACGGCACCGGCCGGTTGAACGCCTTCGCGGTCCTCGGCGGCCGGGTGGCGCACTGGGCCGAGCAGGCGCCCGGCAGCGGGAGCTGGGGCGCGGTCCGCTACCTGGCCGGCGACTGGCTGATGCCCAGGCTCCAGGTGCGGGTGGACAAGGCGGGCCGGGTCCAGCTGGTCGCGCTGCGGCGCTGGGCCGGGGAGAAGGACGCGGTCGGGGTGGAGGTGGTGCGGGCGGTGCAGGGCGCCCCCGGCGGCGACTTCGGCCCCTGGGAGTCGCTGGAAGGTCCGGACTACGGCAACTCCGACCAGCGGGTGCGCCGTGAGATCGGCGGTCCGGCCGCCGCCTTCGACGCGGACGGGCGGCTTCATGTCTTCGTCCGCAACTTCGCCCACGGGCTGAGCCACCGCCACGAGCTGCCGCAGGGCGGCTGGAGCCCCTGGCAGAAGCTCGGCGGATCGCGGCTGCAGGACGCGGTGACCGCGTTCACCGGCCACGACGGTACGGTCCAGGTCTTCGCGACGGACACCTACGGCGTGTTGCGCTGGCGTCAGGCGCGGTCGGGCGGCGAGTTCCGGGAGGAGCGGATCGGCGTCCCGGTGCCGGTCGCCGGTTCGGTCACCCCGGTGGAGTCCGCTCCCGGTCGGCTCACCCTGTACTACCGGGAGGCCGGCAGCTGCGACGTGGTGGCCTACCGACAGGAGTCCGACGGCGAGCACTGGCCGCCGCTGCCGGCCGTCCTCGCCGGGCACGACGGCATCGGCGAGGTCGCGGTGGCCCGGCACGGCTCGGGCGGTCGCGGCGGCACCGCGGTCGCGGACCGGGCCGGGTCCGGGCTGCTGAGCCTGCTGGTCGCGGGGCCGGGCACGGCGGGGATCGCCTGGGCGGAGAGCGGCGGGCAGCTGGTGTACGCCCCGGCCCTCGCGGAGGACTCGACCGGCCGGATGGTGGCGGCGGTGATCGGCACCGACGCCCGCCTCCACCTCACCCGCCGGTCGGCCCCGGACGGCGGCAGCGCCTTCGGGCCCTGGACCACGGTCTGAGCGCGCTGCCCGAGCGCTTCTCGGTTCGGCGCGCGGTCCGGCGTCGCTCGGTTCAGCGCTTCTCGAAGGGGCTGGGCTGCGGGAAGTACGCGTTCAGGAACGGCTGCAGCAGCTCCAGCTGGTTCGCCAGGTCCTTGCGGTCCGAGACGGTGTCGTTGATGCAGAAGACGTCCAGGTCCCGGGCGGCGAGGATGCGGGCGAGCCGCCGCGAGGTGCTCTGGTGCATCAAGTCCAGGTAGGCATACTTGAGTTCGGACGGCACGGCGCGGGCGCTGTGGTAGCCGTAGTAGTGGTGCAGCGAGGAGGCCACCGACAGGTCCGAGGGGCTGCGGAACTTGGCCTCCGAGGTGGCCTGGTGCAGCTCCTTGAAGTGCTCCTCGATCTCGGACAGCACCTCGCGCCGCAGCGCGTGCGGAACGTGCTGCATCTTCTGCACCAACGTGCTGCCGAAGTCCTCCTCGATCAGCCGCCGGTTGTTCTTGGCCGCCGCCGAGACCGGCGAGTCCAGCAGCGAGGGGGTGGTGCCCAGCGGCACGGCCGCCACCGACGGGAAGAACTTGCTCAGCCCGTTGGAGTGGAAGAACAGCTGCGGCGAGATCGGGCGGCCCAGGAAGACGTCGTCGTTGAAGTAGAGGAACTGCTCGGACAGCCCTTCGATGTGGTGCAGCTGGCTCTCGATGGCGTGCGAGTTGAAGGTCGGCAGGACGTCCTTGTCGCGGAAGATCTCCCGGTGGCTGAGCACCTTGATCCGGGGGTTGGAGGTGTCCAGCCAGGCGGGAGTCTGGTCGTCGGTGACCAGGTAGACGGTGCGCACCCAGGGCGCGTTGAGGTGCAACGACCGCAGCGAGTAGCGCAGTTCGTCCCGGCTCATGTAGCGCGCGTCGTTGGCGGCCTCGGGGTTGAGGTCCCGGGCGGAGCCGTCGGCCTCGGCGCGGCGGCGCTGCCAGGCCGGGTCGTTGCCGTCCACCCAGGTGTAGACGACGTCGATGGGGAAGCGGATGTCCTCGGGCAGTGCGCGGGCGAACTCGGGCCGGGTCGGGACCGGGTGCTCGGGGCGGTCCCAGGCCTCCAGCCGGGTGAACATGCCCACGGGCGCGGGGACGGGCTCGTGCCACGCCGGGACCCGCTCGGTGATCCGGTTGCGGCGCGGGGCGACCAGCTCGCCGTCCTCGGGCGCCCAGAACTCGATGTCGCAGCCGTACTCGTGGCCCATCACATAGGTGGTGCCGGGGTCGGCGTGGAACCAGGTCATCCGGATGACCTCGGCCTGTGCGACGGTGGACCAGGTGTGCTTCTCGAAGCCGGGCTCGGAACGGGTCGGTACGGTGGGCCGGTCGGTCGGCATGACCGAGACGTAGCCGGGGACGGTGGCGCAGAGCGCCGCCAGAGCCCGGTGCGCGGCCGGACGGTCGGCTCGCGAGACGGCGACGGCGGCGGAGGTCTCCTGGAAGCCGCGGACGGCGAAGCAGTCGATCCCGGCCTCGGCCAGGGCGGTACGGACCAGGGTGAGGTTGTCGTTGCGGGCCTGCAGCGGGGCGACGTCCGGGCGGAGGCTGACGATCTTCCGCGCCCGGCCGACCTGGATCAGGGTGACCCGGCCCGACTCGAACAGTGCGGGGTGGCGCTTGGCCAGCAGACCGCCGTGCACCGTGGCGACCTTCTGCTGGACCGAGAGGCTGCGGGAGAGCCGGTGGATCACCTGGGTGCGGAGCTCGTACGGGACCATGCCGGCGATGGCCGCGCGGCTGCGCTCGGGGAGCAGCCGTCGGTACACCCGGACGACCTTCGAACGCTCCGACTGGAGCACGCCGACGGTGCTGGGGGCGGTCGGTGCGACGGCCGACTGCGTCTTGGCGGGGAGTGCCGTCTGCCCGCCGGGTTCGCCGTCTATTCGCGAGCCAGCCAACGTATCCCCCTGGTGCATGGATTCCGGAGCTCACCGTCCGTCAGTCGGATCGGACACTTAATTTCATCACATCTTCATCCCCCTCAGCCTTGAGTCAAGGGGTACCTGTCGCTCCTTCGGGAGATGTCGAGGCTTATGTCCGGTTTGCTGACTTTCGATGCGGTGTCCCGGTGGCGTGGGCGAGGCTGCGCCCGGCCGGTCGTTCCGGCGTCGCGGGCCCGCGCCGACCAACCGTCAGCAGGCTTTCCAGGGTACCCCCGCACCGGTCCGCCCCCGGCCCTCTGTGGCGGGAAGGCCCAGGCCGGAGGTGGTGCGGGGGCGGGGTCGAGGCGCCTGCGATGATCGTGACATCCACCACATTCCCGGTGATTTCCGCCGAAGGGGCAAGCGTGCCCGAGTCGGAGGAGTCGTGGGCCGGCCCGGTGTTCACCGGACGGCGTGAGCTGCATGGACGGCTCCCGCCCGCGCCGCGTCCGACCGGGATCGGATCGAGCGCCGGCGAGCTGCTCGCCGTCCGGCTTCCGCGACCGGACCGTGGGTGCCCCCGGCGTGCTGGGGTGCGGACCGTCCGCCGTCCGCCGGTGGCGGGTGGTTGGCGGAACTTCGCCAGGGGGCTCGCCGTGGCGTTGCCAGAAGCGGCTCCTCCGTGTGCGCCGGGGATGGGGTGGGGCTCCTCGGCGAGGGGGGCGGGGCGGGGTGAGGTTTGCGGGGTGCGAAAAAGTGATATCACTTTGCTAGGTTAGTGCCATACCGCAGGAGAGGAACCCGGTCCCATGACCACGCCGCACAACCACATCGACTCGGCGGACGACTTCGCCCTCGACGTCCCCACCCCGAAGGTCACCGAGCGCACCATCACCGGTCTGCCGGGGCTGCCGATGCTCGGGCTCGTCCTGCTCTGCCTGCTCGGCGGCATCGGCCTGGCCATCGCCGGCGGCAACCTGCAGAAGGGCGGTACGACCGGGGCCGGCATCGCGCTACTGGTGCTCGGGCCGGTGCTCGTCCTGTCCGGGTTCCTGCTGTCCCGGGGACTGCACGTCGTCTCGCCCGGGCAGGCCCGGGTCGTCCAGCTGTTCGGCCGCTACCGGGGCACCATCCGCGCCGACGGACCGACCTGGATCAACCCGTTCACCAGCTGCCGCCGGATCTCCACCCGGATCCGCAACCACGAGACCGAGACCGCCAAGGTCAACGACGCCGACGGCAACCCGATCGAGATGGCCGCGGTCGTGGTCTGGCAGGTCGAGGACACCGCGAAGGCCATCTTCGAGGTGGACGACTACACCGAGTTCGTCGCCATCCAGACCGAGACCGCGGTGCGCCACATAGCCAACAGCTACCCCTACGACTCGCACAGCGAGGGGGAGATGTCGCTGCGCGACAACGCCGACGAGATCACCCGGAAGCTGTCCGCGGAGATCGCCGCCCGGGTCGCCTCGGCCGGTGTGCGGGTGATCGAGTCCCGGATCACCCGCCTCGCCTACGCCCCCGAGGTCGCGCAGGTGATGCTCCAGCGCCAGCAGGCCGGCGCGGTGGTCGCGGCCCGTCGCCTGATCGTGGAGGGTGCGGTCGGTATGGTCGAGGCGGCCCTGGACCGGCTCGCCGAGCGCGACGTGGTCGAGCTGGACGAGGAGCGCAAGGCCGCGATGGTGAGCAACCTGCTGGTAGTGCTCTGCGGCGACCGGGGCACCCAGCCGGTCGTCAACACCGGCTCGCTCTACCAATAGAAGCAGTGAGGAGCAGCACGCGGTGGCGACGGAGCGGAAGAAGATCCTGCTGCGCCTGGACCCCGCGGTCCACGACGCGCTGGCCAGGTGGGCCTCGGACGAGCTGCGGAGCACCAACGCGCAGATCGAGTTCCTGCTCCGTCGGGCGCTCACCGAGGCTGCCCGGATGCCGGGCGATGCGGCCCGCCTGCCCCGCCGCGGCCGCCCGCCGAAGGCGAGCCGTGAGCCGGAGGGCCCACAACCGGGCGACTCCTGAAGCCGAAGGGCTCCGGCCGGGACGACCCGGCCGGATGCCCGGCCCCGAGGTCCGCTGACCCGGGCGCCCCGCCCCGGCCCTCCCCGGCTGCCGCTCTGCTCGCTCCCAGCACCGAGACCGACCCGTCGGCACCCAGCCGAGTCCAGCCGAAGCCACCCGGAGTCCGTCATGGAACTGCCCGAAACCCTCGCCGGAAAGCTCTACCTGCTCGCCTACGACCAGGAGCGCGAGCGCCTCACCTGCCGACGCAACCTGGACTTCCTGATGCGCGCGGCGATACTCACCGACCTGCTGCGCCGGGGCCTGCTGCGCGAGGACGGGCGCACGGCCGCCGCCGTGGGGACCGTGCCCGCCGGGCTCGACCCGCTGCTCGCCGACCTTTGGCAGCAGATCCACGACGGCCGGACGCGCAGCTGGCAGCTCTGGATAAGCTGGCGCCGCCACCGGACCGCGCGCACCGTACGGGACGGCCTGGCCGCGGCGGGCTGGATCGCGGTCGAGGAACACCGCGTCCTCGGCCTGTTCCCCGCCGCCCGGATCACCCTGCGCGAGCCCAGGGTGCGCAAGGCGCTGGAGGCAGCGGTCTCCTCGGCGCTGCGCGGCCCGCTCTCCCGGGTGGACCCGGACGACGCGGCGCTGGTGGCCCTTGCCGACGCGGCCCAGCTGCGCACCGTGCTGACCTGGCGGCAGAGGCGCGAGTTCCGATCGAGGATCGAGAAGCTGGCCCCGGCGGCCGGTCCGGTACCGCGTGCGCTGCGACGGGCGATCCAGAGCCGTGACGCGATGGCCGCGTCGTAGGGCGCGTCGACCGGCCCGACCTGACGGAGATCGGCGCGTGCTGCGGCGGGAGTCCGGAGGCGGAGAAGGCGTACCGCCGGTGGCTCAGACGGTCTCCAGGCGTTCGCCGCACCGGCTGCAGCAGGCCGGCGCCGCGCCCTCGGCCAGCTGCCCGCAGGCGGGGCAGACCCGGTCCAGTCAGCAGGCCGGATCGCCGCCCTCGGTGGGTCGGTCGGTCGAGGCGGGGTCAGCCGGTGGCGCGGAGCGGACCGTCATCCCGGGACGCCGCCGGTGCACGGTCAGCCAGGCCAGTCCCTGGGAGGAGGCGTGCAGCGCCCGCCGGGAGCCGTGCGGCAGCCAGGCCAGCGCGCCGGGGGTGAGCGGCTGGGACCGCCCCTCGGAGTACAGGGTGCCGCTGCCCTCGACCACCAGCAGCAGGACGTCCAGGTCCGGCTCGGCGTGCTCCTCGACCGCGCCGTCCGCCGGGAGGCGGACCAGGTTGGCGTCGAGCTGCCGCCCCGGCTCGGCGAGCCGCCAGAGCGCTCCGCGCTGGTCCGGGGCGGCCGCGGCGACGTACTCGGTGAGGTCGGCCAGCAGGCGGGGGACGTCGGAGCCGGTGGGCGGCATGGGCAACTCCTGCTCTCGGGGACGGTCTCGGTGGGACGGTCTCGGTGCCGGTCCGGGGGCCCGGGCAGGTGCCGCCCGGCGCATGCCGGACGGCACCTGGACGACTATGACTGCTGTGACTGCTTTCCGCCGCGGCCCGTTCCGCTGCGGCTCCTTCCGCCGTGGCCGCTCAGCCGGGCGGCGAGGACCGCGGCCTGGCTGTGATCGACGTCGCGGCTGGCGGTGAGCAGGGTCAGCGGGCCGCTGTCGGCGATCTCGGTCAGGCTGCGCAGGGCCTCCTGATGGTCCGGGTCACGCAGTTCGGCGAGGTAGCGGCGGCGGAACTCGCCATAGCGCTCGGGATCATGACCGTACCAGCGCCTGAGCTCGGTGGACGGCGCCACCTCCTTCATCCAGACGTCGAACGCCCCGGCGTCCTTCCGCAGACCGCGCGGCCACACCCGGTCCACCAGCACGCGCACACCGTCATCGGCGCCGGCATCGGAGTAGATCCTGCGGTACTCGACATGTCTGGCCATGACCGGCCTCCGTGCGGCTCCTCGGGTACGCCCTCTACGGCCACTATGCCCCGCACTGGAACACCGCGCCTCGCCCGGGCGTTCTCGGCCCCCACTTCCGTCTTCCCGGCCGGTCCTCCTCCCGGGTGGCGCCATGTCGCCGCCGTTCGGACCGAGTTGGCAGGTCCGGGAGCTGTCGGTGGCCGTTGCTACGGCCTGCGACATGAGTACACGGGTACCGCTCACGGGCGGGGAAAAGGAGAGTCTTCGCGCCAGCCTCGACCGGCACCGGGACGTGGTGCTGTGGAAGCTGGCCGGCCTCGACGAGGAGCGGGCCCGGCGGCCCATGACACCGACGGGGACGAACCTGCTGGGCCTGGTCAAGCACCTGGCGGCGGTCGAGTACGGCTGATTCTGCACGACCTTCGGCGTCGAGGCGGAGCCGCTGTGGTTCGCCTCCGAGGACGACATGCGGGCGGGCCCGGACGAGACCACCGCCGACATCGTGGCCTTCTACGGCCGCGCCCGGGCGGCCGCCGACCGGGTCATCGACCGCCTGGACCTCGACGCCCTCGGCACCTCCTGGTCCGGTGAGCGGGTGTCGCTGCGCTGGGTGCTGATCCACATGATCGAGGACACCGTCCGCCACGCGGGCCACATGGACATCGTCCGCGAGCTCATCGACGGCTCCACCGGTGACCACCCCCGGGCCGCCGCCCCGGCGTCCCAGGGCTGAGCTCACGGCGCTCCGGGGCCCGTCAACCCGCAGAGCAGCTGCGGAAGTTCCGCCATGTCGTGGAACACCACGGTGTTCGGCCCCCGCAGCCACTCTGCGGGGGTCAGTCCGCCCGCGTAGCCGAGCGCCCGCATCCCGGCCGCCCGTGCGGCTGCCACCCCGAACCGGCTGTCCTCCACCACCACGCAGCGTGCCGGGTCGACGCCCAGCCGGGCTGCCGCGTGCAGGAAGAGATCGGGGGCCGGTTTGCCGTGGGCCACCTCCTCCGCGCTGAACACCCGGCCCTCGAACCGCTCGTACAGCCCGGTGAGGCCGAGCGTTCGGCGGAGCCGGGAGTGGCTGCTGCTCGATGCCACGCACATCGGGAGGTCAATCCGGTCCAGCGCCTCGACCACGCCCGCCACCGGCTTCAGTTGGGTCTCGAACGCGTGGTCGTAGAGCGGCTGGAACTCGTCGTCCCACCCGTCCGGCAGGCTCCGGCCGAGGTGCGCCTCGATCTCCCGGACCATGTGCGCATGGGAGCGGCCGACGAAGCGGCGGACGATCTCCTCCTCGGGCATCTCCCAGCCGAGTGCGGCCAGGACGACCGCGTCGACCCGGACCGCCAGTCGCTCGCTGTCCACCAGCACGCCGTCGCAGTCGAACACCACCAGTTCGAAATGATCATCCATCAGGTCAGGCTATCCGGGCCGGATCCCGGTGGCTGACGGGGGAGACCGGGGCGTCCCAGTCGATGCGGTGGTCGAACATCCAGGCCGCCTTCTCGGGCCTGACCAGCCTGGCGACCACGCGCATCAGCATGTTGTTGACCACGCGGCCGACGGGCCCGGCGGCCTTGTTGCTATTGCCGGACTGGAGGCCTCGCTCGCCGACGAGCCCGCGGACGGGCTGGGGCGGGTCAGCCTGTTGGAGATCGAGTACCTGCGCGCCGTGACCGAGGCGGAGGTCCGCTGGCTGCGCGCGGTGATCGAGGACTTCCACTCCGGCCGGCTGTCCTGGACGGCCGCCGACTTGCCTGCCGAGGATGCCCCGGAGCCGTCGGCCGGTAGCTGACCGCCTCGCTTCGCGGCGCCACGGGAGGTCTGGTCCAGTGGAGATTAACGAGGGAGAACTTCTGTGCCAATAGCCAGCTTTGACGGATGGTCCGGCTTCCCGTCCGCCAGTGTGCACACATAGCGTTGGACTCGGTGTCGATCATTCAGTGCGAGTCCCGCGGGGGCAGCGGTGGGTTCCGGACGTGCCGGAGGGCGTGGAACGGCCGGGGCCGGCCGGGAGGGGCTGCAGGCCGAACGGGTGCCGAGCGGCTGCTTCCGGTGGCAGCTGAAGGCCCCGAACGGGCGGGTGGTCGCGGTCTCCCCATCCGGGTACGAGTCCGCCCTCGCAGCCGAGCGCGCCTTCGCCGAACTGGCCGTCGCAGGGCCGGAGCTGGTGGCCAGGATCACCCACGTCCGGGAGGGTCTGGGCTGGATCTGGGTAGTCCCCGGCGCCGGGGGCGATCCGGTGGCACGCTCCAGCCGGGCGTACGAGCGGCACGCGACCTGCCAGAACGCCTTCCGCCGGTTCGTCGCGCTGCTGGCCAAGCCGGACCTCCCCGGGAGGAAGGGACTTCCCTCCGGGCCCGGTCTTCCCGCAGGGTCCGATCACTCAGCAGGGCCCGGACTGCCGCGATGACCGGCGGGCGCCGGACCCGGCTGCCGGCGCTCCGGGGCCGGACCGCACGGTCGGCCGGGCATTCGGCGCGCCCACCGGGCCGGTCGCTCGGTGCTCTACGCCCGCACCCTGGTCGCGGAATCCCTGCTCGCCGCAGTCCCGTAGCGCGCTGTCGCCCGGACGGCTACCGCAGCGGGGCGGTGGGGCGGTCGTCGCGGAGGCGGTAGACGCTGTTCTCGCGATCGAGGATGTGCTCCTCCACCAGGTCGCGGCGCAGGCCGGCGTGGTCGGCGTCGCCGCCCTCGCACCAGCGCCGCAGGATCTCGTTGACCTCGGGCTCGGCGTACTCGACGCCGTGCGTGAACGACTGTGCGGCGACGTGTTCCAGGACGACCAGTCGCTTGGCGCGCTTGACGGGGAGCCGGTTCAGGCGGCCGTCCCGGACGAAGGAGCGGAGTACGGCCCCCGCCTGCGGGGCGGCAGGGCTCGCCGGGGTGGTGGGGGCCTGCGGGACGGTCGGATGCGCCGGGGACCCGGAGCCCTGCTGGTCGGTGGGGCCCTGCGGGGTGCGGGAGGTCATGTCGGGCGTCCTCGTCTTCGACTGGTCGGGTGCGGAGGCGGTCGACTACCGGAGCGGTCGCCGAGCCGCCGTCATCCTGCCGTCGCCGATCGCGCCGGCGCACCCGAATAACGGGCCGCCCGCCCGAACGCCCGGGTGCGTGCCCGGCCACCGGTGCCCGCCCGCTTCCGACCCCGCCGCGCCGGGCGCACCGCCCCGGCCACGGCGATCCGGACCGCCGGGCATTCGGGTGCCGACACCGTCAGAGGACCGAGTGGCCGCGAAGTCTAATGCATCATCAGTATCCCTTGCGCTGGGACAAGTTGGTCAGAAGGGCGGAGGGGTGACGGGATGCATAATCCATCGCGTGATCGCTTCTCTTGATGACGTCGAGCGTCTGCTGCGCCCCGCCGGGTACCTGGGGCTCGCCGCGCGCCCGCTCTACCTGCTGCCCTTGTTGCGCACGGGCTGCCTCTCCGAGCTGTTGACCGTGGAGGGGGCGGACGTGGGCTGGGCCGAGCGGTTCGGGGCCCGGGTGCACTCGCTGGAGGAGCAGATCGCACGCCGGGGGGACACGCTCAGTGGGCGACATCTGGAGGAGCTGATGGACCTCCTGCCGGCCCTGATCGGAAACCGGTGGCGCGGAGAGGAGTTCGGGCTGACCGCCTATGGCACGTACCGCGAGCACTGGCGCCGGGCGATCGAGCGGACCGGCGCGACCTTGCTGGTGCCGCCCGCGCCCGGTGGCGGGGACCTGCTGACGGACAAGGTGCTGATGCGCGACTGGTTCGAGCACCTGGGCGTTCCGGCGCCGGCCAGTGTGGTGGTCGACGGCATCGACTACCAGCTGCTGAGCGGGAAGTTCGGGCCGGCCTTCGTCGTCCAGAAGCCGAAGGGTAGTTCGGGCGGCAACGGCACCTACCTGGTCACCGGCGAGCAGGAGGCCCGTGAACTGCCGCAGCGAAGCCGCTGGTTGGTGAGCGAGTACGCGGGCGACACCACCTTCAGCTTCAGCGGCTTCGTGCCCCGGGAGGGGTTCCCCGAGGTGCTGCGGCCCGCGCTCCAGATCACCGGCGTGGAGGGGCTGGGCTCGGGCTTCGGCGGGTACGTCGGCACCGACTTCCAGGCGCCCGCCCTGCTGCCGACCGATGCGCTGGCGACCGGGCGCGACGCGATGGAGCGGATCGGCCGCGGCCTGGCCGAGCTCGGCTACCGGGGCATCTACGGCGGCGACTTCGCGCTGCGTGCGGACGGCTCGGTGGCCACCCTGGAGATCAACTGCCGGGTGCTGGGCTCCACCTGGCTGCTCGGTGAGCTGGAGTTCGGCGCCGGTCTGCTGCCCACCATGGTTCGGCACTTCGCCGAGCGGCACGGCCATGACACCATCGGGAAGCCGGACCTCGATCCCGTCGACGCGGTGCAGTTGACGATCCGTCACACGGATTCGGCGGCAGTGCTGCTGGAGGCGCCGGTCGGCGGTGTGTACGCCCTGGAGGGCGACCGGCTGGTCTTCCGGCGGCCGGGAGCCGGGCTGCTGGAGTGCGGGCCGGCGCACGCCCAGGAGTGCGTGCTGGTCAACCTGCCCCGCGCCGGAACGCTGCTGAACCCCGGCGGCATCCTCGGCCGGCTGGTCACCCGCCGCCCGCTGACCGTCGCCGACGGCCGCTCGCTCAATCCGCACGGTCAGGTCCTCGTCAACGCCATGCGCCGTCTGTACTCTTTCGTGGACCCGGCGAGTTGACACGGGCGCCCGGCGGGACGAGTGGATCATCGGGTCGCCGACGCGGCCGGCCGGTGGCTCCCCTGGTCAGGGTGCGGCCGCGGATCACCCTGCCGCGTGCGAGCGCCTGATGGAATCGACGGCATCGCTGATTCCGGCATCCAGGTTTGGGGGTGGCGCTCCGGTGGGAGGTGTTTCATGATCGCTTCGGCCGGGAGAGCGACGATCATGGAAAGGGGTGGGCCGACGATGGCTTCCATGGGGACGATCATGAGTACACCGGGTGGAGACCTGTTCGGGGCGCCGCTGTCGGAGTCCGATCTCGCCGGAGGCGCCGACCGGTTCGAGGGAGACGCGCACGCCAGGCTGCGGCAGTCGATGCGGGCCGTCGAGCGGGCCTTCGGAGAGCTGGACGCCTGTGACGCCGTGCTCGACCGGGCCACCGCCCGGGGTCGGGAACTCGCCGCGGAGCTGGGAAGGTTGGTCGCTGCGGAGAGCGAGCAGGACGTCCCGTCCCTGCTGGACGCGCTGAAGGAGCTCGCCGACGAGGTCCAGCGCTCGGAGGAGAGCCGCCGGGTGGTCGGTCGGATCCTCGGTCAGGCCGAGCCCTCGGCGCGGCCGGGCGTGCCCGTTCCACACCTCCCGGAGGAGCAACTGCCGCCCGTCCCGTCGGTGTACGACGAGCAGCCGGCCCGCTCGGACGGGCCGAAGGGCGTGTCCGGGCTGCCGGCCGAGTTCGAGCCGCGCCTCAGGGCCGCGCATGCCGAGCGGATCCGGCAGACGGCCGACCACCTGGTGGGGACGGTGCGGCGGCTGGTCGGGCCGGAGTTCATCGACACCGGTTTCGTCCACGACTCGCTGGTGGAGGCCGATCTGACCTTCGAGCTGTGGCGGCGCTGCCTCGCGGACCGCCGCCTCGACCTGGACTGAACGGCCGCAGCACTCCGACCGGCCACGGCAACCCCGGTCGAGCGCAGGCTGCGCGCGCGGGCGCCGGTGGCGGCAGGCGACGGTGGGCTCAGATCAGCCGGTCGCGGTGGCGAGTCGCCCTGGCCCGGACCAGGTGGGCGAACTCCGTCCGGCTCAGGGCCTCCTCGCCCGTCGGCCCCTCCTCGTCGTCCGGGGCGTTCTCGACGTGCTCGGCGTACAACAGCCAGCAGCCGTGGACGGCGGAGACCAGGTCCTCCAGGAGGTCGCGGGCCGGGCGG
Source organism: Kitasatospora sp. NPDC032150 (assembly GCF_055579945.1). Taxonomy (NCBI): domain Bacteria; kingdom Bacillati; phylum Actinomycetota; class Actinomycetes; order Kitasatosporales; family Streptomycetaceae; genus Kitasatospora; species Kitasatospora sp. NPDC032150. Next base: position 504,469 of record NZ_JBVIMH010000001.1, read on the forward strand.
CGGGGGTCGAGCGGGGTGAGGCGGACCCGGGAGAGCTCGGCGCGGAGTTTGGGGTCGTCGGCACCGTACTTGGCGATCAGCTCCTCGACCGGTGCGATCTGCGCGCGGAAGGCGACCAGGTCGGGCAGGACGCCGTCGGCCACCTGGAGGGCTTCGCCGACCAGGGCGGTGACCGCGTCGTACGGGGTCACCCCGGTCTCCAGCAACTGCAGGACGTGGGTGGGGCTTTCGTGCGGGAGGGCCTCGATGTCGTCGGCGAAGCGGATCACCGCGGCGGTCGGGTGCCCGGACCGCTCGGCGGCGATCTCGGCGGCGGCGTGCAGCCAGTGCGCCGCCGCGACGGCCGCGGAGGTCGGGTCCACTGCGGTGAACAGCGCCTCTTGACCGAACGGGTCCTGGCTGAAGAGCTGATCTGCGGCGGCCACCTGGACCGGTGACGCGTCCTCCAGGCTGAGCAGTACGGCCTGCCCGGCCCGCCCGGTGAGGCCGCCGAGCTCGGCGCTCTCCACGGCGGCGAGCTCGACCCCGACCTCGGCGCTCACGGCCGCGGTCAACTCCCGGTCGGCCAGGACGTGCAGGGCCCGGCCGACCTCGTGTGCGGACTCCAGCAGCGGGCTGTACTCCAGGATGATCCCCTCCTCGTCCGGGAGGTTGGGGCGGGTGATCGCGCGCAGCGCCTCGCCGAAGGCCCCGCGCTCCTGTTCGCGCCGCCACTCCTCGCCGATGGGTTCGAGCGGGTCGAGGGCCGCGGCCGGGTGGGTGTAGGTCTGCCAGGCGGCGGTGGACAGCCGGGCGAGCGCCGCCGTCAGCCGGCTCAGCCGCGCGGGCTCGGACACGTCGGGCACGGTGGCGACGAGGGTGGCGAGTTCACCCTCGCCGGTCTCCCAGGTGGCGATGAGTTCATGGCGCGCCGGGTCGATGGCGTAGCGGGTCATGCGGACTCCTCTCCCAGTCGCCTCCGTGATACCACCTGTCGTCGGCGCTTCGGGGGCCGATCGCGACTTCACCGGCCGGAGGCCGAAAAGGAGTCCCAACCCAGGTCTGCGGTAGGGCTGTTGTGCGATTCTCGTACGACTCTTCGATCAGCCGAGCGGGGTCCAGTGCCAGGGGCGGGCGCCGTGCCGGCCCTGGAGGCAGGCGAGCCGGTAGTGCGCCTGCTCGCGGTGGCGGTGCGGGGCGTCGGCGGCGTGCTGGAGGGCGTAGCAGACGGCGCGGAGTTCGCGGATGGAACGGAGCAGCGGGTATCCGGGCCACGTCGTGACGTCACTGCCGTAGGCCGCGCAGAAGGCGGCGTACTCGCCGTCGGAGTGGAGGCCGAAGGTGCGGTGGTCCACCGCGGTCGAGACCAGGTCCCACTCGGGCGGGCCCAGGGCGGTGCGTTCGAAATCGAGCAGGTAGGCGGCGTCGGAGGTGACGGCGACGTTGCCGCCCCAGGCGTCCCCGTGGATCACCGTCGCCGGCCGGCCCGCCGGCAGCTCGGCGGCCCAGGCGGCGGTCAGGTCGGCGAGCCGCCGTCGTAGCCAACTCCGTTGGGATTCGGCCAGGGTGGTGGCGCCCTCGATGCGCTCGGCGAGGCGGACGAAGGGGTCGAGCCGGCCGAGCCGGAGGCCCGCGGGAGGCGCGGGCAGGCCGTGCAGGCGGCGCAGCAGCGGCGCCAACTCGGCAGCGCTAGCGCTCCGGTGGGGCGGCAGTTCGTGCCAGAAGGTGACCGGGCGCAGGTCCACCTCGACCGGGCCGGGGCAGTCGTCGAGCGGCCGTACGGCGGGGAGGCCGCAGGAGTGCAGCCAGTGGGCGACGGCGATCTCCCGTACCGCGGCGGACCATTGGCCGGGTCTGGAGATCCTGGCGACGACTCCGTGCGCGAGGCGCCAGGTCTCGTTCTCACCGAGCCGGACCGGTACGGCACCAGCGGCGTGGGCGGCGGACAGTCCGGCGGCGGCGCAAGCCCGGGGCAGCAACGCGCGGGATGCGGTGGTCACGCCGTCCAGGGTATCGGCCGTATCCCGCGCTCAGGCGGCGCCACCCGCCGCCCGTACCTCGCCGAAGGGGTGCGGGTCAGGCTGACCCCTGCCGCCGAGGGCGCCCTGGGCAGCAGGCCGTCCGCCGACCGGCGGGGCTGGCTGGCCTCGCGGCTGTTCGCCGCCGAGCGGGCCGAGGCGCCCCCGGGGCCCTATGGTCCGCCGGATGGTCCGTCCTGCCGGGGAGTTGGGCCCCGCCGCCGGCCGCCGCGACCAGGCCGACCACGGTGCGGCTGGCGGTGGTCCTTCCGGTCAGCGACGACCGCGAGGCCTGGGAGGTCATCTGGGCGGCCCGGCGGGAGCGGGGCGCACCGCCACCGCAACGCTACTGGCAGGGCCGGCTCGGGATGCGCCCCGGGACGTCTTCATCTCCCAAGTCCTCCAGTTCCAGGCCATGTTGGCGGAGCGTACACTGGCGCGTCCGCTGCCCGTCTCGATCCAGGCCGTGCTGGCCGAGCGGCTGGCCCGGCTGGACGATTCCTATCTGCGGCGGCACACCAAGACCGAGCTGGGAGAGGAGATCGCCCGGATGGTCGAGCAGTTGGGCGCCGGTCTGCTCGGTGGCGCACCGGCCGGGCGTGGACATCCTGGTCCCGACCGACTCGTGCGGGGAGCAGCAGGGGAGTTGGGTGGCCTTCGTGCGGCGCGCGGTCCGGTACTGCGGCGGGGAGGGCGCTGCGGCGGGGAGGGCGCGGTCGCGGCCGAGTCCGCTGTGAACTGAGGTGCGCAGCGGCACCGGAGGTCATCCGGTCACCCTGGGTTGCCACAGGTGACGTTGGGGTGACGAAGTGCGCATACCATCTGCAGGTCGGGCTTCGAGCGGGAGGGCCGTCCGTGCATGCACAGTTCCCGGAGTCGCCGGTACTGATCCCCGGACAGGGGCAGGCGCCGACTCTGCATCTCTTCGGTGGGCCGCGGGTGGTCCAGGCAGGGCGACGGCTGGAGGTTCCCGAGGGGAGTAAACGGCTGCTCGCCTTCGTCGCCCTGAACGGCGGCCGGGTCGAACGGCGGTATGCCGCAGGGGTGCTGTGGCCGCACGGCGATGACCTGCGGGCCGCGGGCAATCTGCGCTCCGCGCTGTGGCGGCTGAGAGCCGCCGGCATCGACATCCTGGACTCCGACAAGTACGCGCTCAAGGTGCGCGAACACACCGTGGTCGACCTCTACGTCCTCTGCGACTGGGCGGGCCGGTTGATCGACGGCACGGCCACCACCGGGGACCTCTGCGCGCTCAAGTGGCGGGCGGACGCACTCGATCTGCTGCCCGGCTGGTACGACGACTGGGTGCTGATCGAGCGCGAGAGGATCAGACAGCGGCTGCTGCACGCGCTGGAGGCGCAGAGCCGCCATCTGGTCCGGGTCGGGCGCTTCGCGGAGGCGGTGGAGTCCGCGATGGTGGCGGTCGGTGTGGAGCCGCTGCGCGAGAGTGCCCAGCGCTCGCTGATCGAGGCGCACCTCGCCGAGGGCAACCTGGTGGAGGCGCTGCGCAGTTACGACGCCTACCGCAGCCTCACCCGGCGCGAGCTCGGGGTCGAGCCCGGTGGCGAGCTGGCGGCACTGCTGCGGATGTACTGCGAGTCAGGCCATCGCCGGCTGCGGACGGAGGGGGCGGGCCGCTCCTGAGCCGGCGCCCGTGGAGCTCCCGTACGCCGGCGCGCCGGGCCCGCCGAGTCCGTCTACCTGCTGGTCCGGCGTTCAAGTCCCGTGCGGCAGCGCCGGGTTCCGTGTCGCTATGGGGTTCCGTGCGGCGTCAGGCTCCGTACGGCGGCGCCACTTCCGGATGGCGTCAGTTCCGGCCGGCGACGCCGGGTCCGGTTCCCCGGTTGTGCCGAGTTCGCCGGGCTCGCGTCACGTCCCGTACAGCAGCAGGCTCAGCGCGGCGAGGACGACGGTGGCGCCGGAGGTGAGGAAGACGTACTCCAGCCAGCGGCGCTCGCGCCCGTCCACCAGTACCTGGGCAGGGTCGGCGGGGTCGTAGGTGATCCACACCTGGCTGCCGTCGGCCAGGCGGCGGGAGCGGCTGGACGGCACGGGGGAGAACACTTCCACCACCTCGCCGTCGGCGGTGGTGAACTGCAGCAGCGGGCGTGGGCTGCCCAGCAGGTCCTCGGCGCTCAGCGCCCGGTATCTGACCAGCGCCCGGGCGGGTAGCCCCACCCGCCGCAGCCGCCGGGTCTCCTGTAGCCCGGCCCGCCCCGCGAGCAGGGCCAGCAGGCCGCCGAGCGCCGCGAACAGCGTCGGACCAATCCAGACCGTGCCGCCCATCGTCCCGTCCCCCGCTCCAGTGAACTTCCGGTGAACTCTGCCGACTTCCCGGGCGGTGGAATCCCGGTCCTGATGTGACCTTCCCCTCGCCGAGCCGGGGGTCTCATCGGTTTCCGCTAATTTCCGCGGGCCGCGGAAGCGGTGCCACCCCCTCCAGTCTGCGCCCGTTGCCGCCGGTCCGCCCCTCTGTCCTGCGGATATTCCGGACCGCCCGGTCCGGGGTCGGTCCGGGGTCGGCCCGGGGGTGGCCGGGACGCGTCAAGACGGCGTCAGGAGAGTGGCGTTCATGGTCAACACGCCGTCAGGAGGTCTTGCGATACCGTGGATCCGGCCTAGCGTCGATGGTGCCCTTCTCCGGGTCGAGGACGATCCGCAGAGCAATCCGCAGAGCTTTCCTTCGCAGCAGGAGGCCCGCTGTGACCAGCACCGAAACCGCTCCGGAAGAGCCTGACGAACATACCGCCAGGTACGTCCCGGTCCGGAGCGTCGGAACCGCGAGCGTGCTCCGGTTCTTCCGCCGACGGGACGGCAGCCGCTGTGTCCTGGCCTTCGGTTCGGCTACGGATGCACGCGAACTTCTCGGCCCTGAGCAGGAGTTGATTGATCTGGCGATCCCCGCGCTGCGGGAGATGATCGCCCCTCTGGGTGTCCGGCACATCGTCCTGGATCCCAAACTGATCGCCCCCGCCGTCACCGACACCCCGCAGCGCCAGTTCACCGCGCTGGAGCCCCAGCGGTGAGCGCACTGCCGGTGCCCGCCGCGCGGCTGGACGAGCTGGATGTCGCCTTACTGCGTGCGCTGCGCGCCGACGGACGCGCCCCGGCGGGCATGCTCGCCGAGCGGCTGTGCGTGACCGAGGCCGCCGTGAACGCCCGGCTGCGGCGGCTGGCCGCCGACGGGGTCCTCACCGGGGTGCGCGCCGAGGTGGACCCCTCCGCCCTGGGGCGGCCGCTGTTGGCGGTGGTCCGGGTCCGCTACGGTCCGAACCCAATGGAGTTCACCCGTTTGGCGGAACATTTCCCGGCCGTCCAGTCCGGGCTCGCCCTCGCCGGCGAGGCCGACCTCGAACTGCACCTCGCCTGCGTCGACCGGCGGGAGCTCCGCGCGGTGGTGCACGGGCTGCGTCAGGCCGGAGCCGCTCACGTCCACGCGGAACTCGTCCTCCGCCGCCTCACCGCCCACTGAACCGGCCGGGTGCCGGCCCTGCGGGGCGGCGGCGGGAACCCCCCGCGGGGTGCGGGAGACCGCGCCCCGCAGGAGCTGCCGCCCCGCCCCCGAGTGAGGTCCGCCGGGGCCCGCGAGGTGATGCGCCGCCCTGCCGCCCGGCAGATGCTGAGGGCATGTCCCACCACCTCAGCGGGCCCGGCGGCCGCTCTCCCCGTGGCGACCCGAGACTCGACCTCACCGACGTGTACGCGTTCGCGGTGCACGGCGGCCGCACCGTGCTGATCATGAACGTCCATCCGGACGCCCCGGCCAAGGGCGCCGCCTTCCACCCGGGCGCGGTCTACCGTCTCAACATCGACACCGACGGCGACCACCGCGCCGACGTGGCCTACAGCTTCGTCTTCTCCGACCCCGCGGACGGCCCGCAGACCGCCGCCGTGCACCGGGCGACCGGCGAGCAGGCCCGGGCGCACCAGGTCGCTGGGAAGCAGCTGCTCACCGGTGTCCCGGTCGGTCTGGACATCGAGCCCGCCGTGGTCGTGGACCACACCTTCAAGTTCTTCGCCGGGCTGCGCAGCGACCCGTTCTTCGTCGACCTGGACGGCATCGTCAGGGGCTTCCGGTGGACCGGCGTGGACTGGAGCGGCGACAAGAACGTCCTGGGCATCGTGCTGGAGCTGGCCGACGAGGACCTGGGCACCGTGGGGCCGTTCGGCGTCTGGGCCAGGGTGAGCCTGCACGAGAACGGGCGGCTGACCCCGGTCGACCGGGGCGCCCACCCGTCCCTGATCGCGTACTTCGCCGAGGACGACGACGCCAGGGACGCCTACAACGCCGGGGAGCCGGCCGATGACCTGGCGACCCATCTGGCGCCGTTCACCGCCGTGCTGCAGCACACCGGCGGCTACGAGCGGGCCGCCGCCGAGCAGGCCCTGCGCACCGTCCTGCCGGACATCCTGCGCTACGACCGCAGCAGGCCCGCGGCCTACCCGAACGGCCGGACCCTCACCGACGACGTGACCTCCGCCCGGCTCGCCATGGTCACCGGCGGCAGGATCACCACCGACCACATCCCCGCCCACACCGACCTGCTGCACGACTTCCCCTACCTCGGCAACCCCCACCACGCCAGGCACCCGTAGCACTCCGGGCGCCTCCCCGGTTTAGACCGACCGGCAGCGGGGGTCCCCCCGGCCGGAGGCTGGGGGCGAGGGGCCCTCGGACGCACATCCCTCGTCGCGCGCAGCGCCGCTGCGCTCTCTTCCCCCACCCGGCCGAAGGCTGGGGGATGTGCCCCCTCCTTCTTCCGCGCTCCCTTATTGCCGGTCGGTCTTATCGTGGGACCGGACGTATACGCGAGCGAGGAACGATCCCCCGTGGCCGCTGGTGGCGGAACCCTGAGCGTCTACCTCGGCGCGGCGCCGGGAGTCGGCAAGACGTACGCCATGCTGGCCGAGGGCCGGCGGCTGCGTGCGGGCGGCCTGGACGTGGTGGTGGCGCTGGCCGAGACGTACGGGCGGCACGGCACCGAGGAGCAACTCGGCGACCTCCCGGTGGTGCCGCGCCGCACCGTGCACTACCGGGGCATGGCGCTCACCGAGATGGACCTGGACGCGGTGCTCGCCCGCCACCCGGCCCTGGCACTGGTGGACGAGCTCGCCCACACCAACGCCCCCGGCAGCCGCAACACCAAGCGCTGGCAGGACGTCTGGGAGCTGCTGCGGGCGGGCGTCGACGTGGCCACCACCCTCAACATCCAGCATCTGGAGAGCCTGAGCGACGTGGTCGAGCAGATCACCGGGATCGTGCAGCGCGAGCAGATCCCCGACGCCGTGGTGCGCGCCGCCGACCGGATCGAACTGGTCGACCTCAGTCCGGAGGCGCTGCGCACCCGGATGGCACAGGGCGAGATCTACCCGAGCGACCGGATCGACGTCGCCCTGGACAACTACTTCCGCGCCGGGAACCTGGGCGCGCTGCGCGAGCTCGCGCTGCTCTGGCTGGCCGACCGGGTGGAGGAGGAACTCGCCGACTACCGTGCCAGGCACGGAATCCGGGCACCCTGGGAGACCAAGGAGCGGATCCTGGTCGCGCTCAACGGCGCCCCGCAGGGCGAGCACCTGGTCCGGCGCGGTGCCAGGACGGCGGCCCGGGTGCACGGCGACCTGATCGGCGTTCACGTCCGCACGGACGACGGCGCCATCCAGCACGAACCGCCGGGCCTGGCCGCGCAGCGCGCCCTGCTGCGCGAGCTGCACGGCAGCTACGTGGAGATCGGCGGCACCGACGTCGCCAGGACCCTGGTGGACTTCGCCCGGGCGGAGAGCGCCACCCAGATCCTGCTCGGCCCGACCGGTCGGTCCCGGCTGCGGGAGCTGCTGACCGGCTCGGTGATCAACCGGGTGATCCGGCTGGCCGGTCCGATCGACATCCGGGTACTGCCACCGCCGTCCCCCGAGCAGACGGCGCTGCCGAGGGCCCCGCGCCCCCGCCGGCCCGCCCACGTACCGGCCCGGCGGTGGTGGACGGCCTGGCTGCTCGGGCCGCTCGGGGCACTCGCGGTGGCCGCCGTGCTGTCACCGCTGCGCGAATCGCTGGGCCTGTCCGGGGTCCTGCTGGGCCTGCTGCTGCTGGTCGCCGGGGTGGCCGGGCTCGGCGGACTGGCACCGGCCGCCGGGACGACTCTGACCTCGGTCCTCGCCGCGGACTACTTCTTCACCGCGCCCCGGCACAGCCTGGCGGTCAGCCAGGGCGCCGACCTCGCCCCGCTCGGGGTGTTCCTGTGCGTCGCGGGGATCATCAGCCATCTGATCGACGGGCTGACCCGCCGCTCCCAGGAGGCGGCCCGGGCGCGGGCCGAGGCCCAGGCCCTGATCAGGCTGGCGGGGGAGACGGTCCGGGGCGAGGGCCGCACGCTGCGCCGCCTGCTGTCCGAACTGCGCCGGGCGTTCCGGCTGGAGGCGGCGGGCATCCTGGCGCCGACCGGCGCGGGCTGGCGCCCGGTGGCCTCCTCCGGCGGTCCGCTGCCCGCCCGCCCGGAGGACGCCCCGTTCGCTGCCGAACTCGGCCAGGGCACCGTGCTGGTGCTGGCCGGCGGGCCGATCGACGAGGAGAACACCCGGCTGCTGGGCCCGTTCGTCACCCAGTTGCGGCTGGCCGAGGAGCACGAGCGGCTCACCCGGGAGGCGGCCGCCGCCCAGTCGCTGGCCCGTACCGACGCGCTGCACACCACCCTGCTGGAAGCCCTCGCCCATGACCTGCGCGGACCGCTGGCCGCCATCCGGGCGGCCGCGGCCCGGCTCGATGTCGCGCCGGAGGCCGAGACCATCGCCGCCGAGACCGAGCGGCTGAACCACTCCGTCGCCAACCTGCTGGACCTCAGCCGGCTGCGGGCCGGCCGGGTCCCGGTCGCACTGCGCCCGACGTCGCTCGGCGAGGTCCTGCACGCGGCCGTGGCCAGCCTGCCGGGTACGGGGTCGGAGCTGGCGCTCGGTCCCACCACCGGACTGCCGCCGGTCGAGGCCGATCCGGGACTGCTGGAGCGCGCCCTCGCCAACGTCCTGGCCAATGCGCGGGCCTGGTCGCCACCGGGCGCCGCGGTCCGGGTCGACACCGGGACCGTGGCGGACCGGGTGCACCTGCGCGTCATCGACCGGGGGCCGGGCATCGCCCCCGAGGAGCGCGAGCGGATCTTCCAGCCCCTGCGCGGGCGCCGGACCGGGCCGGGCGGAGTGCGGGAGACCGGTACCGGGTTCGGACTCGCGGTGGCCAAGGGTTTCGTCGAGGCCATGCACGGCGAACTCTCCGTCGAGGGGACCCCGGGCGGCGGCGCGACCTTCGTGTTCAGCCTCCGCCGGTCCGACCGCTGAGCCGACTGCCGGTCCGACCTCAGGTTGGTCCGCCGGTCCGGCCGGTCAGCTCGCGGTCGTGCCCGCCGGACGGGCCCAGGCCGCCGCCCGGCCCGACAGGCGGGGCATCGGCGCCCCGCTGCGCACGGTGAACTCCAGGCTCTCCAGCAGCTCGGACGGCGAGACCACCAGGACCTCGCAGCCGGCGTGCGAGCGGCAGTAGCGGGTCACCGAGCCGTGGATCACGTGCTGCAGGCGGCTGCGCCGGCCCGCGCCGAGCACCAGCAGGTCGGTGGGCCGGTCGGCGGCCGCGACCAGGGCCGGGCCCGGATCGGCGCGCACCACCACCGGGCGGATCACCATGTCGCTCGGGTAGCCGCCGAAGGCCTGCTCGAAGACGGTGTCCATCATCCGGTGTGCGGAGTGCTCCAACTCCGGGAGCGGGCGCAGCCGTTCGGTGTTGGCATGGCTCCGGGCCGCGACCGGGACCAGCACCGCGCTGCGCCGCGCGGCCTCCTCCACGGCCCGGTGCACCGCCGCCAGACTGCTCAACGAGCCGTTGACCCCAACGACCACCCGGACACTCTCGATCATCGCCATCCGCTCCCATCGGGATCCTGGGCCAGTGCCGGCATTCCACCTCCATTCGACCTCGAACGGCCCGCCCGGCAGCGCGGTTTGACGCGGACCGTACGCCGTGACCGGCGACCTTGACGCGATTTTGACGCAGTGCGCCCGACGGGCGGGCCGAGGGCGTCAAAGCGGTGTCAATGTTTTCTGACGTGCCATCAGGAACGCGTCAGAACCAGGGAGGACGCCCCGGCCCGCGCGGTTGGCTGCGGCTTGGCCCGTACCCGTACCGATCCGCCGCCCGCCTCGCACTTCCCCGCCGCGGGCCCGTCCGAGAAGGTCGCCCGATGCTCCAGCAGGCTCCCGAGAGGGACGTCAACGTCCGTACCGTCACGCCTCGTGCGTCCGCGATGCCCGCCGGGAGGCGACATCGGGCGGCAAGCGGGCTCTTCGATCCGAAGCAGCTGGTCACCTCCTTCCCGGAAGCGCTGCGCAAGCTGCACCCCCGGCTGATGCTGCGCAACCCGGTGATGTTCGTGGTCGAGGTCGGCTCGGCGCTCACCACCCTCTCGGCCGTGGTCTCGCCGAGCGTGTTCACCTGGTTGATCAGTGTCTGGCTCTGGCTCACGGTGGTGTTCGCCAACCTGGCCGAGGCGGTCGCCGAGGGGCGCGGCAAGGCGCAGGCGGAGTCGCTGCGCAAGGCGCGGACAGGGACGGTCGCCCGGCGGCTGCTCAGGTGGCGGGTGGGCCTGGACCACTGCGCGGAGGAGCGGGTACCGGCCGAGGCCCTGCGGCAGTACGACTTCGTGGTGGTCGAGGCGGGGGAGACCGTTCCCGGCGACGGCGACGTGGTCGAGGGCATCGCGGCCGTGGACGAGTCCGCGATCACCGGTGAGTCCGCGCCGGTGATCCGCGAGTCCGGCGGTGACCGCAGCGCGGTGACCGGCGGCACCAGGGTGCTCTCCGACCGGATCGTGGTGCGGATCACCTCCAAGCCCGGGCTGACCTTCATCGACCGGATGATCGCCCTGGTCGAGGGCGCCGAACGGAAGAAGACCCCGAACGAGATCGCGCTCAACCTGCTGCTCGCGACCCTGACCGTGGTCTTCATCCTGTGCATCGTCAACCTCCAGCCGCTGGCGATCTACGCGGGCGCCGAGCAGAGCCTGACCGTCCTGGTCGCCCTGCTGGTGGCGCTGATCCCGACCACCATCGGCGCGCTGCTCTCCGCGATCGGCATCGCCGGCATGGACCGGCTGGTGCAGCGCAACGTGCTGGCGATGTCCGGCCGGGCGGTGGAGGCGGCCGGCGACGTGGACGTCCTGCTGCTGGACAAGACCGGCACCATCACCTTCGGCAACCGGCAGGCCACCCGCTTCGTCCCGCTCCCGGGCGTGGACGGCGCCCAGCTCGCCGAGGCCGCCCAGCTCTCCTCGCTCGCCGACGAGACCCCCGAGGGCCGCTCGATCGTCTCCCTCGCCAAGCGCCACGGGCTGCGCGAACGGGCCGAGGGCGAGCTCGGGCGGATGGAGTTCGTCCCGTTCAGTGCGCAGACCAGGATGAGCGGGGTCGACCTGAGTTGGCCCGACGGCAGTCCGACCGTCCGGGTGCGCAAGGGTGCGTCCGCCGCCGTCTCCGCCTGGGTGTACGAGCTGGGGGGACAGGTCCCGCCGCAGGCGCAGCAGGCGGTCGAGATCATCTCCTTGGGCGGCGGCACCCCGTTGCTGGTCGCCGTCCACGACCGGCACGGCGCCCGGGTGCTGGGCGTGGTCCAGCTCAAGGACGTGGTCAAGGACGGCATCCGGGAGCGCTTCCTGCAGCTGCGCCGGATGGGCATCCGCACCGTGATGGTCACCGGCGACAACCCGCTGACCGCCAGGGCCATCGCGGACGAGGCCGGGGTGGACGACTTCCTGGCCGAGGCCACCCCCGAGGACAAGATGGCCCTGATCAAGAAGGAGCAGGAGGGTGGCAAGCTGGTCGCGATGACCGGGGACGGCACCAATGACGCCCCGGCGCTGGCACAGGCCGACGTCGGAGTGGCGATGAACACCGGCACCATGGCGGCCAAGGAGGCCGGCAACATGGTCGACCTGGACTCCAATCCGACCAAGCTGATCGAGATCGTGGAGATCGGCAAGCAGCTGCTGATCACCCGCGGTGCGCTCACCACCTTCTCGATCGCCAACGACGTCGCCAAGTACTTCGCGATCATCCCGGCGATGTTCGCCAGCACGCACCCGGGGCTGCACCACCTCAACATCATGGCCCTGCACAGCCCGACCTCGGCGATCACCTCGGCGATCATCTTCAACGCACTGATCATCGTGTCGCTGATCCCACTCGCCCTGCGCGGCGTTCGCTACCGCCCCTCCTCGGCCTCCGATCTGCTCGCCCGCAACCTGAGGGTGTTCGGGCTCGGTGGTCTGGTGCTGCCGTTCGTCGGGATCAAGCTGATCGACCTGGTGGTGCAGTTCATTCCCGACCTTTGAGTCAACCCGCCTGCAGTGCCGGGGAGTTGGCCGCTCCCCGGCGCCTGGCGTCGCCGTTCATCCGGGGAGCGGGGTCCATTCGGCGACCAGGGTGAGCAGGCCGGGGAAGCGCGCGTCCAGGTCCGCCACCCGGACATGGCTGCGGCGCTCGAGTCCGTACTGCCGCTGGCGGATCAGCCCGGCCTCGCGCAGGGCGCGGAAGTGGTGCGTCAGCGAGGACTTCGGCCGGTCGAGGTCGAACCAGCCGCAGGGGTGGTCGAACTCCTCGGATTCGAGCAGCAGTTTGCGGATGATCCCCATCCGGAGCGGATCGGCCAGCGCACCCATCACCACTTCGAGGCGGAGTTCCTCGCGGCTCGGCTCGGGGAGGGCTTCGGGCAGGCCGGCGGGGGCCTCGATGGTCTTGCGGGCGGCCATGGCGGCGGCTCCTCTCGAATTCTCCAGTACGACTCCAATCGTACAGCGTGCTATGTTCGAGTCTAGTCGTACTGGCGGCCGTCGTGTCCGAACGGGGGAATTCTCATGGCTGATACTCAGATCTGCGCAGCTCCAGGGAAGTCGGTCTTGGCCGAGGCTGCGGTCGAGGCGCCGAGGCGGGAGATCTGGCTGGCGGCCTGGCCGGTGACGGCGGTCTTCGTGCTGTCCAACGCGCCCACACCGCTGTACAAGCTCTGGCAGCACCAACTCGGCTTCTCCAAGGGCACCATGACGGTGATCTTCGCCTGCTACATCGTGGGCCTGCTCGGCACCCTGCTGGTGGCGGGGGTCGCCTCCGACCGCCTGGGGCGCAAGCCCGTACTGCTCCCGGCGCTCGGCCTCGGCGTGCTGTCCTGCGGCATCTTCGCGACGGCCGGCTCGGTGCCCGCCCTGGCCGTGGCCCGGCTGCTGGCCGGCATCGCGGTCGGTGCCACGGTCTCGGCCGGCATGGCCGCCGTCAGCGACATCGGCGGGCCCGGGCGCAAGCGGCTCGCCGCGCTGCTCGCCTCGGCCGCGATGGTGCTCGGCGCCGGACTCGGGCCGCTGAGCGCCGGAGTGCTCTCCGAGCTGCTGCCGGCGCCGACCGTGACCGTCTTCCTGGTCGAGACCGTCCTGCTGCTCACCGCCGTGCTGGAAGTGCTGCGGATGCCGCTGCCCCGGCGCTCCCCCGCGGCGGCGGGATCCTGGGTCCGGGTGCCGTCGGTCCCGCGCGCCAACCGGATCCAACTGCTGCTGGGTGCCGCCGTGTTCGCGCCCGGCATCACCGCGACCTCGTTCGTTCTCTCACTCGGCCCCTCGCTGCTCTCCGAACTGCTCGGCACCTCCAGCCGGGTGGTCGCCGGGGCGATGGCGTTCGTGATGTTCTCGGCCGCGACCGGTGTGCAGTTCCTGGTGCAGCGGCTGCGGACCCGGGCCGTCCTGGTGCTGGGCTCGTCGGCCATCGCCCTCGGCATGCTCGCCCTCGTCCTCGCGGTGCGCGGCGCCTCGGCGGTCCTGCTGGTGATCGCGGCCGTGCTGGCCGGCGCCGGCCACGGTCTGGGCCAGCTCGGCGGCCTGTCCCTGCTCAACTCGGCCGTTCCCGCCGCCCGCCTCGCCGAGGCCAACGCCGCCCTCAGTGCCGCCGGCTACATCCCGGCCGGCCTCTTCCCGGTCTCGGTCGGCTACCTCAGCGACGCGGTCGGCCTCCCCGGCGCCGCCACCGCCTTCGGCCTGACGATGACCGCCATCGCCCTGCTCGGCGCCGCCGTCGTCAACGTCCTGCACCGCCGGGGGCGGCTCGGCTAGCCGGAGCGGCAGCCGGCGGCGCACCTGCGGCGCGTCGGAGTTGAGGGGCCGTGCCGAGCGCTCATGGCTGTCCGGTGGGCTGGCGCTGCGAGGTGGGGCCCCCGCTCTCCGGCCGGAGCGCCGCGCCGTCCCCGCTGCCCGGTCGTGCGGCCCCGGGGCCGACTCCCGCGCCGGTGCGGGCTCCCGCCCTGCTTCCGGCGTCCGTTCCCGTCGGAGTCCGCCGCGCCCGGGCTCCGGACGGGCCGGCCGGTCGCGCCCGGGTGACCAGGACGAGCGGAAACCGCGGCTGACCGCTACACGGCGCGACATCACCAGCTAGCGGGCGGTGGCGCACCACCGGCAGCGGGGCGAACTCCGCAGGAGTTCTGCGGGCGACCTCAACCCCGGGCGCCGGAGCGGGGGTTGACCACGAGTGGGGCGGACGGGCCCGGCCGCCCGTTCAGTACTGGACGGGCAGGGCGGCGGCGCGGAGACTCTGCCGCAGGCACTGCAGGCCCTCGGCGATCCGGTCCCGGTCGATCGCGCCGAAGCCGAACACCAGCCCAGGCCGGGTCGGTTCCCCGGCGCTGAAGTCGGCGACGGTGTTCACCGCGACCCCCGCCCGCCGCGCGGTGGCGAGCACCGGTCCGAGGTCCACGCCGGGAGCGGTCCGGGCGCACACGTGCAGTCCGGCGGCCGAGGGCACCGGTTCCAGCCAGGGGACGAAGTCCCGGGCCAGAGTGGTGGTGAGCAGCGCGTGGCGGGCGGCGTACTCCCGGCCGGCCCGGCGGATGTGCCGTGCCAGCAGGCCCTCGTCGATGAACCGGGCCAGTGCTGCCTGGGCGACCGGGTCGCCGTGCCAGTCGGACAGCTGCTTGGCACTGCGCAGCGCCGCTTGCAGCGAGGCCGGGGCGACCAGGAAGCCGAGGCGCAGCGCGGGCAGCAGGGTCTTGGAGTAGGAGCCCACGTAGACCACCCGGCCGCCGGGATCCAGGCTCTGCAGGGGCTCCAGCGGCCGCCCGGTGAAGCGGAACTCGCTGTCGTAGTCGTCCTCGACGACCACCGCGTCGTGCCGTTCGGCCCAGTCCAGCAGGGCGGCGCGGCGGGCCAGCGACATCGGGGTCCCCAGTGGGAACTGGTGTGAGGGAGTGGTATAGACCAATCTGGCCTCCCGGGGGAGGGCGTCCACCATCAGCCCCTCGGCGTCCACCGGTACGCCGACCACCCGTGCGCCCAGTGAGCCGAACAGCAGTCGCGCTGGCGGGTAGCCCGGTTCCTCGACGGCCACGCAGTCCCCGGGCTCGATCACCACCCGGCCGACGAGGTCCAGTGCCTGCTGCGCCCCCTGGGTCACCAGGACGTCCTCGGCCGTGGCCCGAACCGAGCGGGAGAGGCCGACGTGGCGGGCGATGGCCGCGCGCAGATCGGCGTGGCCCTCGGGCGGCCCGTAGTCGGCCCGGCCGAGCCCGCTCGGCCGCAGCTCGTCGGTGATCAGCCGCCGCCAGGTCTGGAAGGGGAACAGTCGCCCGTCGGGCGTGCCCGCGCGGAAGTCGTAGACGGGCTCCGGGGATCGGCCCTGAGCAGCCGGGACGGACTGCCAGATCCGCCTCGGCTGCGCCCCGGGCCCGGCCGGTGCGCGGCGGGTGGCCAGCGTGCCGACGGACTGCCCGGACACGAAGGTGCCCGACCCCGCCCGGCCCTGGAGGAAGCCCTCCGCGGCCAGCCGCTCGTAGGCCGAGGCCACGGTGTTGCGGGACACCCCGAGCCGGCGGGCCAGCTCCCGGCTGGGCGGCAGCCGTTCGCCGGGGCGCAGCCGTCCGTCCAGGACCGCGTCCAGCAGGTGCCGGTAGATCCGGGCGGCTCGATCGCCCCGCTCGCTGAGGGTGACATGTACATCCATGATTGGCCCAATCAGATTGATCCGAATTGGAGCTTAGCCAAGGCCAGTTGGTCACATAGCGTCTCCTCGGACACTCAAGGAACAGGAGATTCACACATGGCGACCACTGCCGAGATGACCGTTGAGACGACGACCGTGGACATGTGGTTCGACCCGGTGTGCCCGTGGGCGTGGATCGGCTCGCGCTGGCTGCTGGAGGTGGAGCAGGTCCGTCAGGTCCGCACCCGATTCCGGGTGTTCGGTCTCGCCGCGCACAACGACGGCCGCGAGGTGGACGACTGGTACCGGCAGTGGCTCGCCGAACGGCGGGGCCCGGCCAGGGTGGTGCTGGCCGCCGAACGCGCGCACGGCAACGGGGTGTTGCGGGATCTGTACGCCGCGCTCGGCAACCGGATCCACCTGGAGAAGGCCCCCGTCGGCCGAGAGCTGTACCTGGCCGCGCTGGAGGAGGCGGGCCTGCCCGCCGGACTCGCCGACGCCGCCGATGACGCCGGGCTCGACCCGCTGCTGCTGGCCGGCAACCGGGTGGCCCTCGACCCCGTCGGCGAGGACCTCGGCGTGCCCGCGATCCACATCCCCGGTCCCGACGGCTCGGTCAACGCGTTCTTCGGCCCGGTGGTGAGCCCGATCCCCCGCGGTGAGGCGGCCGGGCGGCTGTGGGACGGCATACTGCTCGTCACGGAGGCCGAGGGGTTCTTCGAACTCAAGCGCGGCCGCACCTGCGGGCCGATCGTCGACTGACGCGCGCCGGCCGCCTCGTCCGCCCCCGCCCCCCGTGGGGGCGGCGGCCGTCGCGACCGCCATCAACAGTCGAGAGATTTGTCCGATTAGGTCACTTATGTAGGATTACGTCAGTGAATATGGCTATCCATCAGATCTTCACTGGATGTCCATGTGATGCGCATGATACGAACTTGTGTCTTGCAGGCCGATCTGCCTAGCGTTCAGGCTGTCCGCACCTGCGGACCCTGCCGCCGGGACGCCGAGTCCTGTCCACCGGTCGGCCGGACGTCGAGCAGTGCACCGGGCAGGAGCGGGGGAACCAGGTAGTTTGCCGCGCCCTGCTCGACCCGTTCGCGGGCGAGACGAGTGCGGCTAGGGGTGAAGCCGCCGTGTGCGGCCGGGCTACCTCACGGCCCGAACCCGACAGCTCACCTCGCAGGCGTCGCAGAGGGACGCCCCATGCTGAATTCAGGTACCGGCCGGCATCGCCGTGCGCGCCGGAGGCACACCCCGCGGCTGGCCGCCACCGCCGGGATCGCCGGCGCCGGCTTCATGCTGCCGCTGCTGAGCGCGAGCGGAGCCTCCGCCGCGCCCGGCTCCCACACCTACGCGAGCCATGCCGGCTGGCAGGACCACCATCAGGACCGGCACCAGGGCGACGCCGATCGGCACCGCCACCACCAGGCCGGCCCGCACGCCGGGCCCTCCGCTCCGGCCTCGGCCGAAGCCTCGCACGCCTCGCCGTCGCCGTCCGCCCCGGCCTCCCACGCACCGGAGTCCGCGACTGCGCGCCCCGGCGGCGAGTCCCAGGGCTCCCACTCCGCGCGGCCCTCCGCGCCGGCTTCGGCCCCGGTGTCGCACACGTCCGCGCCGTCGTCTCCGGCCGCGTCGCCGTCCGCCCCGGCCGCGCACGCCCCCACCACTCCGGCCGCGCCCACCACTCCGGCCGCGCCCACCACCCCGGCCGCGCAGACCGGTTCGAGCTCGGACGCCGTGCAGCAGGTGCTCGGCTTGATCAACCAGGCACGGGCCGCCCAGGGCCTGCCTGCCTACACCATCACGGCGGGGCTGACCAGCAGCGCCGAGGCCCACAACCACACGATGGCCGGTGGCTGCGGCATGTCCCACCAGTGCCCGGGCGAAGCCGAGTTGGGGGCGCGGGTGACGGCCGCGGGCGTCCAGTGGAACGCCGTCGGGGAGAACATAGGCTACGGCAACGGGGTCTCCACCTCGGCCCAGGACATCGCCGCCATGGCGGTCAGTCTGACCCAGGACATGCTGAACGAGACGCCGCCGGACGACGGCCACCGCAAGAACATCCTCAGCAGCGAGTTCACCCACATCGGCATCGCCGTCTACCGCGATGCCAGTGGAACCGTCTGGCTCACTCAGGACTTCTCCAACTGACCCGTCCGTCAAGGGCGTAGGCCGAGGCCGATCCGACCCAGTCCCGGGCGGGTCGGGCGCCTCCGCCCCGCGGGCGCCAGTCCCGGGTGGAGCGGCCGGAGGGTCAGGAGCTGAGGTCGAGCGCGCCCATCGGGTGGCCGGCCCAGATTGCCCGAGCAGCCTCGTGCGGGTGTGCGACCACCTGCGGGCGCTCGGTCGCGAAGGCCCGCGTCAGCCGGTCCGGAGAGGAGTAGCGCGGCCAGCCGGCCTGCCCGGTGGCCGCGAACTCGCTCCAGATCCCGCGGAAGGAGGCGATCCCCGCAGGGCCGATGCCTCGGACGGTGCCCTGGGCGGTGCGGACCTCGGGAAAACCGGGCAGCGGAGCGCGCACGGCGGGACCTCGCACGGTCGGGCGGGTCGGCGGTCGCCGGCCCCGGCGACGACCCTGACAGCTAATTGGGGAGACTTCCCCAATTAGCTGTCAGGGTCGTCATTCCGTCTCGAGGGGGTGGTTAGCGGCCCCGCTCGGGAGGGCAGAATGCATCCGGTCCGTGCTCGTACGCTCCCCGCGTGCGCTGCGCGCTCCCACTCACGCCGTACGCCCGCCGTCCAGTACCGCCGCACGCCGCGTCGCGCCGCCGAGCACCGCACCACCCAGCCGTGCGCGGGTGCTGCTTGCATCGCGCGCAGCACGATCCGCACCGCACCACCCGCCGAACAGTGCGGGGCTCGACGCCGTGAGCCCCGCCGGCCGAAGGGGGAATCGAGATGCCGCTGCCGGTTGGCAGAGCCGTCGTGCTGGGAGGCAGCCTGGCCGGACTGCTGCACGCCTGGGTCCTCGCCGAGGCGGGCTGGCAGGTGACCGTGGTGGAGCGCGACCGCCGGCCGGGCAAGGCCGAGTTCGCCGGGGGAGTCCCGCAGGCCCGGCAGGCGCACCTGCTGATGCCGGCCGGCCTGTACGCCATCGAGCGACTGCTGCCGGGCACGACCGCGCTGCTCACCGGTGAGGGTGCACAGCACTTCGACCTGGCCACCGACATCCGCTGGCTGACGCCGACCGGCTGGCTGGACTCCTTCTCGCCCCGGCACACCATCGTGAGCTTCACCCGCCCGCTGATCGACTGGGCGCTGCGCCACCAGGTCCTCCTCCACCCGGGCGTCGAGGCGCGCCACGGAGTCGAGGCGGTCGGACTCGCCGTCGCCGGAACGCGGATCGCCGGAATCCGCTGCCGTGAGCGCGGAGCCCGCGACCGCACCGAGTCGGTGCTGCCCGCCGAGGTGGTGGTCGACGCCACCGGCCGGACGTCCCGCACCCCGCACTGGCTGACCGAACTCGGGCTCGGCGCACCGGAGGAGAGCGTGGTGGACGGCGGTGTCGGCTACTCCACCGGGCTGTTCCGCCGGGCCGGGGCGGATCTGGCCGGCAGCCGTGCGATGTACTTGCAGCCCAGGCCCGGCCGCAACCCCCGGTTCGGGATGCTGGTCCCGGTGGAGGGCGATCGTTGGATGGTGACGGTCGGCGGGATGCGCGGCTTCAATCCGCCCGCCGATGCCGATGGATTCCTCTCCTTCGCGCGGGAGTTGAGCGTCCCGGAACTCTACGGGGTGGTCCGGGGGCTGGAGCCGGTCGCCCCGATCCACGGCTTCCGTCCGCCGCCCAGCCGGCGGCGGCACTACGAGCGCCTGGCTGACCTCCCCGAGGGGCTGCTCGTGGTCGGTGACGCGGCCTGCACCTTCAATCCGATCTACGGGCAGGGCATGTCCGTGGCGGCCCGGTCCGCGCTGGTGCTGCGCGAACTGCTTCCGGCCGGCGCCCGCCCGGCACGCGGGCCGGGTGCGGCAGGGGGGACAGGTGTCGCACTCCCGGTGGACTCCCGGAGGATCCAGCGCGCGGTGTCCCGGGAGGCGGGGGCGGCCTGGCAGATGGCCTCCTCGGAGGACCTGCGCTACGACACCACCGTCGGCGGCCGCAGGAATCCGCTGCTGAAGCTCCAGCACGCCTACATGGACCGGGTGTTGAGCGCCGCCCTGAATCACCGGGCCGCGCAGGGCGCCTTCATCGACGCCCTCTCGCTGACCGCACCGCCGAGCAGGCTCTTCGCGCCCGCGGTGCTCTGGCAGGCTGCCTGGCACGGCGGTTCAAGGGGCCGGCGCGCCGAATCCCGGTCTCGGAGCACGCGGTAAATCGGTTCATTGATGCCGGAGTTGCGCGGGGTGGCACCGGGGTTCCCGTTCGGACCGAGAGGAACGGTCAAAATTCGGTAAATGTGTTCGGCGCACCCTTCCGTCGGGTCTACGCTTGACGAGGTTTGAAAAGGCACCTCGTTCGGTGAGGCGTCTTCACGGACACAGGCCACTGATCCCAACCGTCGAGAGACGCTCCGGATCAGGACAGATCCTCCCGACCTAAGGGTTGATCCCAAGTGGCTTCCGACCTGCGGGCCGGATCACGCCGTGGAGTGCCAAAGCTCTGACGAGTTGGGGTGAGCCGGCCGTCGAGGCTGGTCCGCTCCTTGCCGTGTCGATACGACGCACCGCTGCGTCCCGGCCGGAAGGAGGCGAGAGACATGGATTCGAGTTGCAGTAGTCCGGGCCATAAACGGGCCCATAACCGCATGTCCTCGTTCTCCATCGGCACGCGGTAACAACCCTCTCCACGAGCATTTCTGACAGACCGTCGGCTCAGTGCGGCGCCATGCCCTCATTTCCTTGTGACCTCATGGCGTTATTCCGCCATGGGCTGCCGCGGTATGCCCTGATGGAGGGGATTGCTGCTTCGCGCCGCCCGAACTCTCCCCCTGAACCGGGGGGGCAAGGGAGGTTCGCCATGACCGACACCACCATGACTCCACCGACGATCCCGGCGCCGCGTGCCGCGGTCCTCGACGACGCCCACATCGGCGACATCCAGGGCGCCCTGGGCACCATCAGCCTCAGCGACACCGCCCCGCGGCAGGGCCTCTCCGCCAAGCTCAAGACGCTGCTGGCGATCGTCGGCCCCGGCCTGATCGTGATGGTCGGCGACAACGACGCCGGCGCGTTCTCCACCTACGGCAGCGCAGGCCAGAACTACGGCACCCACCTGCTGTGGACCCTGCTGCTGCTGGTTCCCGTGCTCTACGTCAACCAGGAGATGGTGCTCAGGCTGGGTGCGGTCACCGGTGTCGGCCACGCCCGCCTCATCCTCGAGCGCTTCGGCAGGTTCTGGGGCGCGTTCAGCGTGATCGACCTGTTCCTGCTCAACGCGCTGACGCTGGTCACGGAGTTCATCGGGGTCACGCTGGCGGCGGGCTACCTCGGCCTGCCGAAGGGCGCCTCGGTGGTCCTGGCCGCTGCGGTCATCATCGCCTCCGCCTTCACCGGGTCCTTCCGCCGCTTCGAGCGGATCGCGGTCGCGCTGTGCGTCGGCTCGCTGCTGCTGGTGCCGATCTACTTCGTGGTCCACCCGAGGACCTCGCAGATGGCGCACGACTTCTTCGTCCCCGGTATGCCGGGCGGCGGTGGCGAGTTGGCCACCGTGATGCTGCTGATCATCAGCATCGTCGGCACCACGGTCGCCCCCTGGCAGCTCTTCTTCCAGCAGTCGTACGTCATCGACAAGCGGATCACCCCGCGCTTCATGAAGTACGAGAAGGCCGACCTGTGGATCGGCATCGTCATCGTGGTCGTCGGCGCCGCGGCGATGATGGGCTTCACCGCCGCCGCGTTCGCCGGCACCGACGGCGCCGGCCAGTTCACCGACGCGGCGGGCGTGGCCAAGGGGCTGGAGGAGCACGCGGGCAAGCTGGTCGCCGTGCTGTTCGCGATCGCCCTGCTGGACGCCTCGATCATCGGCGCCTTCGCGGTCTCCCTCTCCACCGCCTACGCCATCGGCGACGTCTTCGGCATCAAGCACTCGCTGCACCGCGGGGTCGGCGGTGCCAAGGGCTTCTACGCCGTCTACGCGGGTCTGGTCGCGGCCGCCGCCGTCATCGTCCTGGTCGCGAGCGACGGCACGCTGGGCCTGCTCACCCAGGGCGTCCAGGTCCTGGCCGGTGTACTGCTGCCCTCCGCCTCGGTCTTCCTGCTGCTGCTGTGCAACGACAAGGAGGCCCTGGGTCCCTGGGTGAACGGTCCCAGGACCAACGCCTTCACCTCCGCCGTGATCGGCGTCCTGGTCACCCTGTCCGTCATCCTGACCGCCTCCGTGCTGTGGCCGGACATCAGCTCCGGGGCGATCCTCGACATCATGGCCGGCTGCGGTGTCCTCGGGGTGCTGGCCGCCGGGTACTCCTTCACCCGCCGGCGCACCGCCACCAAGGAGGATGAGATCGACCGCACCGGGCGCGAGAACTGGCGGATGCCCCCGCTGGAGACCCTGGCCAAGCCGAAGGTCTCCACCGCGTACAAGATCGGCATGGGCGCGCTGCGCACCTACCTGCTGGTCGCGATGATCCTGGTCGTCGTGAAGCTCATCGAGGTGGCCCTCTCCCGCTGACCCCGGCGGTGGGGGGGGGGGGGGGGGGGGGGCCCCCCCCCCCCCCCCCCCCCCCCCCCCCTCCCCCTCTCCCCCCCCCCCCCCCCCCCCCCCCCCCCCCCCCCCCCCCCCCCCCCCCCCCCCCT
>NZ_JBVIMH010000001.1:527188-530498 GCF_055579945.1 Kitasatospora sp. NPDC032150
GCTTGGTGGGGAGGAGCCGCCCCCCCGCTTTCTGGTTGCGGTGCTTCTGTTGTTGGGGAATCTCGTTGGTGTGCCCTTCTCCCGCTGCCCCTGGGGGGGGGGAGCCCCCCCCCCCCCCCCCCCCCCACCCCCGGCAGCACCCGTTCGTGGTCCCGGTCAGTCATGGGCCTCCCGATCCCTCGTACCCGAGGAAGGGAGAACCAGCCGTCCGCCGACCGCCCCGGGACCGAGCTTTGATCCGAACCCGTACTCGTACCGCCAAGGAGGCCGACATGGTCGTGCGCTACCCACGGCTGAACGTCATCTTCTCGGACCACCACACTGCACCCCACCACCCCGCGCCGCCCGCCGCCCACGGGCAGCCCGCCGCCCACGGGCAGCCCGCGCAGGCGGCGCAGTCCCCGCTGGTGGTCGACCAGACGTTCCGGACCGCCACCGTCGAAGGGCGCCGCCTGGAGCTGACCTACCTGGAGTTCGAACTCCTCGCGCACCTGGTGGCGAACCCGCTGCGGGTGCACTCGCGGGGCCAGCTGATGGAGGCCGTCTGGGAGCGGCCCGACAACGGCGACACGCGCACCATCAACACCCTCATCGCCCGGCTGCGCCGCAAGCTCGGTCCGGGCCACCGTGCCAGCATCGCCACCATCCGCCAGGTCGGGTACAAGTACGACCCGAGTCTGGCGGCCGTGGCGGCCTGACGTAGCGTCAACTACGTCCAATCACCGATGAAGAGGTGTCATCGATGCACACCCTGGCCATGACCGACTTCGTTCTCCGGCTGGCCACCGGTGTCGCCTGCGGCGCGCTCATCGGCGTCGAACGCCAGTGGCGGGCCCGGATGGCGGGCCTGCGCACCAACGCGCTGGTCGCCGCCGGCGCGACCCTGTTCGTGCTGTACAGCGAGGCCGTCGGCGACAGCGGCAGCCCGACCAGGGTCGCCTCCTACGTCGTCTCGGGCATCGGCTTCCTCGGCGGTGGCGTCATCCTGCGCGACGGCGCGGGAGTGCGCGGGCTCAACACGGCCGCCACCCTGTGGTGTTCGGCCGCCGTCGGCGTGCTCGCCGCCTCCGGGCGGTACGACCTGGCGGCCCTCGGGACGCTGGCCGTGCTCGGGGTGCACCTGGTGCTGCGTCCGGCGGGCCGGCTGCTCGACCGGGCCCCGCTCGCCGGGACCGACCCCGACACCACCGTGCGCGCCACCGTCCACCTGGAGTGCGAGCGGAAGGCGGAGACGCAGGTTCGCGCGCTGCTGCTACAGGCCTTCGCGGCCTCGGGGCTGGCGCCGATCGCGTTGCGCGCCCACCGCGAGCACGGCGAGGTCACCGCCGTAAGGGCGACCGTGGCGGTCACGGGCGACGTCACCTCCGCCCTGGAGCAGGTCGTCTCCCGGCTCTCGCTCGAACCCGCCGTGCGCGACCTGCACTGGCACCTGGAGGACGGCAGCAGCGGCGCGGACGAGGAAGCTCTCGCCTGATCCTCTCGCCTGAACCCCCTCGCCGGGGTCGCCGGTCCCGGGCGGCGGCCCCGGGCGGCGGTCCCGGCCCCGTACCGCTGGTGCCCGGGGACCGGTGCGAGACTTGAATGCGGAGGCACTCCCATGAGGCCGCTCATCAGCTCCCGGGCCACGCCGCCCCGGGGCATCCGCCCGCACACCCGGTACCTCCGCCCCCGTACGCGGGAGGGGATCGTGGTGCTGTGCGCACTCGCCCTGCTGCTGGTCGAGGTGATCGTGCTCGGTCTGGCCCCGAGCCACGCCAGGCCGCTGATCGGTGCCCTGCTGCTCGGGGCCTGGGTCATCGTGTTCGTGCTGGTCGCGGCGGTGCTGCACAGCCGGCGCTCGGCCGCCCGGCGGGCCGGCCGCCCCACCTTGCCCGTCCCGCCACCGGGCGGCCAGTGGTACGGCGAGGACGCTCTGGAGGGCTACCCGTCAGAGGCGATCGCCCGTCTGCTCCCGGCCTCCGGCGATCCCGGGCAGAACCGGCTGCAGACCGCCTGGGTGCTCGCCAACCATGGCCACGACGCCGCCTGGATCGTCCACCACCTCGACCTCCCCGCCGACCTGGCCCACCTCCTCGCCGACACCGCCGCCCACCGGGC
Source organism: Kitasatospora sp. NPDC032150 (assembly GCF_055579945.1). Classification (NCBI taxonomy): domain Bacteria; kingdom Bacillati; phylum Actinomycetota; class Actinomycetes; order Kitasatosporales; family Streptomycetaceae; genus Kitasatospora; species Kitasatospora sp. NPDC032150. The sequence goes on from NZ_JBVIMH010000001.1 coordinate 529,286, forward strand.
CACGGCGCAAAGGGTGTGACACCGGTCGTGCCGAGCGGCCCGCGCAACCACGTGGACACAGCAAGGGCTGACGTGGCGTCAAGGGGACGTCAGGGATGCGTCAGAGGGGGCGAACCATCCTTGCCCGGACGATCCGAGCTCGACTTGAATGTGGGCATGACCTGCTCGACGTGCCGCCACGACCGCCCGCCACATCTGCGGGCGGAGGCTGCAGTCGCGGTCTTCGCCGCAGTCCGGTAGCGCTTCCTCCCCGCGAAGTCCGCTCCGGTCGCGCAGTGGGCGGGCTCCCGGTGCTGTGGCCGGGGCCCGCCCGCGTTCGGTCACCCTGCGTACCCCGGTGCGCGCGGTCCGCAAGCACGCACACATCTCGCGGTCCGGGCCGCTGGCGCGCGGCCGACCGCGTGGCGGCGCCCGGGATGCCCGCAACCCCTTGGACGGGTGGGCGCGCTGCCGACGGGGGCGGCCGCGGTGGTCCGACTCTGCGTGCCGGAGGTAGAGTTGGTGAAAGGCGAGTACTGCGGGGGCGGTGGCACCGCGCCGACCGTCGAGGCCGTGCACGGGGAGTGCTGCCGCCGTCAATTACCTGAGCTTGCCGACTAAATGGTGGGTGGTGCGTGAGCGTCCGCCCTGACTGACGGTTAGTCAGAAAGCCTCCATCGCGGAGTGCCGTCGCGCGTTCGCCAGCTCCTGCTGCAGAACGCTGATCGGAGAACGCCGGAAGGGGAACTGGCATGTCCAAGCGCGCCCGCAAGCAGAAGGCCCGTAAGAAGAAGAGGGCGAACCACGGCCGCAGGCCCAACCAGTAGGCCCGCGCGGTAGGCGCTCGCTTCCGCTCTCGGTCATTCCACTCGGCCCCGGGAGGCCGCCCGTCCCCGCTTCCAACAGCGCGGACGGGCGGCCTCCCGGGGCCTTCGCCGTTCCCGGAGCGCGTTGTGGCACGGTCCGGCCAAGGTCAGGTCTCAGGTGTGTGAAGCGCGCATCAAGGCTGCGTCAATGTTTTCGATACGCCCGTATGGACGGCGTCAGGGGTGCGCAAACGGCGCTCGGTGGCTGGTTTGCTCCTGGTGCCGGCCTCCCGTCGGCGTCGTGAGGGGCTTCCGGGGCGCCTGCGACCTCGCTCCCTGAACCACTTTGGTGGAACCCATGCCCGATCTCATCTTCGTCGGCGTCACGGTTGCCGTGTTCGTCGTCCTGGCCCTGATCGCGAAGGGGG